>CAIOHM010000191.1 GCA_903858055.1 uncultured delta proteobacterium | reverse complement strand
GCGCGTTGAGGTCCGGGAACTCGCGGAGCGCGCGCGCCGTGGCCGAGACCACGAAGGCGAGCATGGTGAGCGAGAGGCCTTCCTTCTTGTAGCGGTCCTTGTTCGCCTCACGGAGCTTCGAGACCGCGTGCAGGTCGATCTCGGCCACGGTCACGACGTGCGGCGAGACCTGCTTCGAGTAGGTCATGTGATCCGCCGTGATGCGGCGGCGACGCGTGTAAGGTACAACCTTGTCGCCGGCGTTCGGCTTGTAGGGCGCGACCTTGAAGGAGCCGAAGCCCACGCCGGGAACCGGAGGCACGAAGCCCCCGCCCTGGTTGACGAGCTTGGCGATCTCGGCGGCGCCGCTCGACGCGGGCTTCACGGCCGGCGGCGGAGCGAAGGCGACGTTCGCCGGAGGCATGTTCGACATGGGGTGCTGGGTGGTCGCCGCGCGGGCCACGTCTTCCTTCGTGATGCGGCCGTGGTCGCCGGTGCCCTTGACCCCAACGAGGTTCACGTCCGCTTCGAGGGCGGCCTTCCGAACGACGGGCGACGCGAGCGGCTCGCCGGTGGCGCTCTTGGAGCTCTCCGCGGGCGCGGGCGCTGCCGGTGCCGCAGCTGCCGGAGCCGCCGCGGTCGCCGAAGCCGTGGCCTCGGTGTCGAGTCGCGCGATCACGGTCTTCACGGCGATGGTCTGCCCTTCGGAGGCCGCGATCTCGGTGATCACGCCCGCGGCCGGCGACGGCACGGGGGAGTCGGCCTTGTCGGTCGCCACCTCGAAGAGGTCCTGATCCTTCTTCACCGCCTCGCCGACGCGGACGAGAATCTTGGTGATGGTTCCTTCGCTGACGCTTTCGCCAAGCTGCGGGAGGATGACGTCGACGATCATGGGGATTGCTCCAGCTCCTGTGGGTGCCGTCTGCCTATAGGCGTTTCTCGGCCTTCGCCGCAACAAGGACCGAGGAAAAACGCTTACGGAATCGGCTCTCAGGCCGGCCGGCGGAAGGCGGAGAGCGAATAGCCCTCCGTTCCCTGGGCCGTGGGCGAAAGCGTTGCGCAGTGGACTCCGAGCATCGCCAGCTCGGCCGGCTCGAAGTCGAGGGTTTCCCGGAGATAGGCAGCGAGCTCGGGCCCCTCCTCGGGAAACAAGCTGCAGGTTGCAACGACCAACGTGCCGCCAGGCCGCACGAGGCTCGCGCAGCGCCGCGCGATCGCACGCTGGAGAGTCACGAGCTCTTGAAGCTTCGCCTCGCTGAAGCGAAGGCCAATTTCGGGGCGACGAAGAACGGTGCCGCTGCCGCTGCAGGGAGCGTCCACGAGCACGCGATCGTAGCGGGACTCCGTGAACGAACCCGCGCCGACGGACCAATCGACCGCGGCGAGCTCCCCGAGGTCGAACCCCAGCTGCTCCGCCTCGCGTCGCGCGACCTCGAGCTTCTTCGCATGGAGATCCGCGGCGTCGACGACGCCATTGGGGCCTGCGGCCTCCGCGAGCAGCGTCGTCTTGTGGCCGCGGCCGGCGCACGCGTCGAGCACCCGATCGCCTGGCTTGGTTCCGAGGGCGAGGCCCACGAGCTGCGAGCCCTCCTCTTGAACGATCGCCCGGCCGTCGCGCACGCACGCGAGCTGCTCGACGAGCCCCGCACGACGCACGAGCACCGCGAGGGGAGATGCCTCGCCGACCTTGACCGTGGCCTGCGGGCGCTCCTCGCGAAGCTCGTCGATCACGCGGACGCGATCGAGGCCCGCTCGCACACGGAGGCCCGTGAAGGGAGTCTCTTCGTCGTCCCCGAGCGCGTCGCAGATCGACCGCGGAAGACGCGTGCGAAAGCCCTCCGGGAGGCTCTCCCAAACCGCGTCGGCGAAGGAGCTCGGCGTCGCAGCGAGGTCGGTGGCCACGCGGCGCAGAATCGCGTTGACCGCCCGAGCGATCGGCTCGCCGCCTTCGCGTTTCGCGGCGCGCACCGCTTCGTTCACCGCGGCGGAGGCGGGCACGCGCGAGAGAAAGGCAAGCTGGTACGCGGCAACGCGAAGGTGGCCTCGCACCTTGGGCGGAAAGCCGTCGACGCCCTTCTTCGCGTAGCGGTTCAAGCGGGCATCGAGCCAACCGCGCACGCGGAGCGTTCCGAAGGCGAGCGTCGTCGCGAGGCTCGCTTCGCGCGGGTCGAGCGTGGGCCAGCTGGCGAGCTCGGCGTGCAGCGCGGCCGCGAGAAACGCCTGATCGCGCTCGACGCGACGGAGCACGTCGACGGCGAGGGTGCGGGCACCGGGAGCGGTCTTGGGAGCGTTCATCGACGAATCTCGCGGGTCTCGCGTACCACGTCGTCCCAGCGGCGCGTGATGTCGTTGCGCACCGAGATCACCGTGAGCGCCGCGAGGAGCACGACACCGACGACCGCGGCCACGTCGCGTACGACGGTCGCAACGGGCTTGCGCCGGAGCGCTTCGATGACGAGGAAGACGAGCTGACCGCCGTCGAGGATCGGCACCGGGAGCAGGTTCAAGAGCCCGAGGTTGATCGAGAGCACGGCGAGCGCCCAACAGAAGAACGCAAGCCCGCGCGCGCCGGCCTCGCCGGCAATCTCGTAGAGCAAGACCGGCCCGCCAATGCTCTCGAGCGGCAGCTCCCCGCGCACGAGCCCGCGGAGACCTCGCATGAGGAGGCCGCTCACGTGGAGCGTCTCGCGAAAGCCGCGACGAAGCCCGTGTGCGAGGCGTGCCTCGTTCTTCACCCAACGCGGCATCGCGGCGGGGCGCCAAAGCGTCATGCGCGGCACGTAGCGCTGCATCACGCGGCCGCCTTCCTCGGTCCAGCGCTCCTCGCGGAGCGAGAACTTTCCCTCGCGCGGCTGGCCCAGGTGCACGAACTGAATCGTGTGCTCGCGCTCGGGAGCCTTCGCGATCGCGTCTTCGATCGCCTCCGCGTCGGCCACGTCCACACCGTCGACGCGCTCCACGAAGTCGCCTGCGCGCAAGCCCGCTTGCCATTCGCTCGAGCCCTCCACGACCGCGGCGACGAAGCGATCGACGGCGCCAATGCCCGCGCGCTCGAGCACGTCGCGCGCACGCTCGTCGGCGTTGTCGGGTGCCGCGCTGTCGGCCCTCCGTGCCTGGGGCGTGAGCTGCGCGAGACCCGCCTCGAGGCTCGCGACGACGGCGACGTCCTCGGGGCCGGGCTGTGGCGCTTGGCCGCGCAAGTAGCCGATCGACACGGACTCGCCGCGGTTCTGCGAGAGGCGCGCAACCAGCTCGTCGAAGCGATCCACGCGCACGCCGCCCACGCTCACGATGCGATCGAACGAGCGAAGCCCCGCGCGCGCGGCCGGCGAGTCGAGCCTCGCGACGCCGATGACGGAAGCGAGCGGCCGCGGCGAGATTCCCAGGCGCCCAACCGGCTCGTCGAGGGGATCGTTGCTCGTGCGGACGCTCGCGGCGCGCACGTCGATGTCGAGCTCTTTTCCCTCGCGATCGACGCTCACGCGCACGATCTCTTCGGGGTGCTTGGCGACGATCGCTTGCACGTCCGCGAAGTGCGCGACCTCTGAGCCGTTCACGCGGCGGATCTTGTCGCCGGGGCGCAAGAGCCCGTGCGCGCGGCCGGTCGAGGGCGCACGACCGACCTCGGCGGGGTGAAAACGATCTTCTCGCATGAAGAAGACCGCGAAGAGCAGCACCGGGATCGCGAGGTTCATCGCGGGGCCTGCGAGCACCACGAGCGCGCGCGTCCAGACGGGCTGGCGATCGAACGCGCGCTTCTCGAGCCGGGGCGGGAGCGGTCCGTCGCTCGCGGCCTCGACGAAGGTCACGAAGCCGCCCGCGGGCACGAGGGCGAGGGCGTATTCGGTCTCGCCGATCCGCACACGAACGAGCTTCGGGCCGAAGCCAATGCACACCTCGGCCACCGCCACGCCGAGAGCCTTGGCCACCAAGAAGTGACCGAGCTCGTGCGCGAACGTGAGCAGCCCCGCGAACGCGAGGAAGTAAACGAGGTCCACGTCGAGCGCCCTAGCAGGCCGTCGAAAAAAAGGCGCGACCCGACCTGCGCGCGCTCAGGTCCAGTGGCCGGCCTTGAGGGCGTTGCCGTCGATCGCACGGATGCGCGCGACCATGGCCTCGCGGAACGTGTCCTCGTCGTCCACGTCGGCGAGGCGGCTCCCGAAGCCCTTCGCGAGCTTCAAGCCTGCGCCCACGATGCGGAGGAACTGCGCGAAGCTGCTGGCCGCGAGCACCGGCTGCCAACGGTCTTGACCGGCCATGGCCGTCCGCACGGCGCAGTCTCCCTCGGTGTCGCGCGCTCCGAGGTCGAGAAAGTACGGGTCGCCGAGGAGCGCGCTCTCCGCGAAGACGAACCAGGTGGGCTTCCAGTCGCCGCCGCGCTCGGCGCGGTTGGCCTCCGCGAGCTCGGCAACGGGCAGAAAGCGGATGCGCTCAATCGGCATCGCCGCCTCGATGTCATGCGGGTCGCACCCGGCGAGGAACGCGCGGAAGCGCGGGCTTAGCGCGTGCCGCTTCTTGAGCTCCTCGATCACGATCGGGTCACCGTTGCCGCGGACCATGCGCTGGCCGGCCTCCCGAAACCCTTCCTCGAGCGCCGTCACTGCCTCGACGAGATCCGCGTCCACAGGTCCTCCCGCACAACGGGGCCGCGGCTCGAAGAACGGGCCGTGACCGAAAACACGCGAAAGCTAGCGGAGGCGCGGGGGCCTTGGAAGCCGAGACGAACGCCGGTGCCGCCGGCTCGGGAAAAACGACGTTTTCGCCTGCAACGCGCTGCGCTACGAGAGACGCATGTTCCCGATCGTCGCGCACGACCACCCCTCTTTCGCGGCCACCCTCGAGCGCCTCGCCACGCGCGGTGAGCTCGACTTCGAGAAGGTCGAGGGGCCCGTACGCGCGATCTTGAACGATGTGCGGCGCGAGGGCGACGCGGCGGTGCGCCGTTACGTCGAGCGCTTCGAGAAGCGGAGCCCCGCGGTGCTCCACCGCACGTCGTACGGCGGGGCCGAAGCCCTCGCACGCCTCGAGCCCGGCACCCGCGGCGTCCTCGAGCGCGCCGCCGAGCGCATCGCGCGCTTTCACGAGCACCAGCGCGACGCGGGCTTCCGCTACACGGAGGGGGCCATCACGCTCGGTACGCGCACGCAGCCCGTCGATCGCGCGGCCATCTACGCGCCGGGGGGCAAGGCTCGCTACCCCTCGAGCGTCCTCATGGCGGCGATCCCCGCGCGCATCGCCGGTGTGAGAGAGATCCTCCTCGTGACCCCGCTCGGCGGCAACGCGGACGACGATCTCCTCCTCGCGGCCGCACACCTGGCCGGGGTCACCTCGGTCGTCGACGCGGGAGGTGCGCAAGCCATCGCCGCGGTCGCGTACGGCACCGAGAGCATCCCGCGTGTCGACAAGATCGTCGGGCCTGGGAACATCTACGTCGCGACGGCGAAGCGCCTCGTCTTCGGTGCGGTGTCGATCGACAGCATCGCGGGCCCCAGCGAGATCCTCGTGCTCGCGGACGAGAGCGCCGACCCGCGTGTGGTCGCGGCCGATCTGCTCTCGCAGGCCGAGCACGACGAAGCGGCCTACCCACTCCTTGCATGCACCTCGGTGGCGATCGCCGAGGCCGTACGCCGCGAGGTCGAGGCGCAGCTCCTCACGCTTCCGCGTCGCGCGATCGCCGAGGCCTCGGTCAAGGGGCAGGGGTGTGCGCTCGTGGTCTCCGGCGCCGACGAGCTCGTCGAGGTCGCGAACCGGCTCGCGGCCGAGCACCTCTCCATCCAGACGGCGCGCGCGGAGCACATGGCCGAGCGCGTCCTCCGCGCGGGCGCCATCTTCATCGGTCACGCGACCCCGGAGGCCGCGGGCGACTACCTGGCCGGCCCCTCGCACGTGCTACCCACGGGAGGTGCGGTGCGCTTCGGCTCGCCGCTCGGCGTGTACGACTTCATCACGCGCACGTCTCTCGTCGCTTATGACGCGCCGAGTCTTCGTGCGCAGGCGAGCGATATTACGGCGTTCGCGCGTCTCGAGGGGCTCGAGGCTCATGCGCGCGCCGTCGAAGTCCGCGTCGTTTCCTAGCTTCTACGCCCGCTGCAACTCTTCGCCTGCGAGCGAAGAACGCACTTTGCGCGAACGTCGTCCTTGGAGACCGACGGTCTTCGCACTATGCCGCGTCTGTTTTTCCGGAGAGCGGTCGAGGTGGCCGTCTTGCTTCGGTCACCCCGCTTCGGTCTTCACTTCGAGTTTTGGTTTCAGGCCGGTTTTTCCCGGTCTCGAGGAGAGCAAGGAATGCGTTCACTACAGCGACAAATGGCGCTCGTCGCCCTCGGCCTCGCGGTCGCAGGGGCGACCGTGGGCTGCGCCCAAGAGCGTGACCCGATCAATCGGGTCCAGCCGCAGGCCCTGAAGAAGTCCTGGTTCGTCGGCGACTTGAAGAACCCCAACGACGACCCCGAGTTCTACTCGCGCGCGATGGTGATCGACGCGGGTTACGGCGTGAGCCAAGACCTCGTCTTCACCAACTCGATCAACACGGTCTCGCGCATCAAGTGGTCGATCGAAGAAGACATGCTCATCGGCCGCTCGTCGATGGAGCGCATCCCCGGTAGCGACGCGAAGGGCAACAACGGCGGCAAGGACAACGACGGTATCGTCGCGTACGCGTACCGCATCCAGTCGCACTTCGACGTGCGCCGCGACTACAACCCGGCGACGGGTGAAGAGACGAACGTCATCAGCGAGAACGGCATCGACCGTCCCTGGTACGAGCGCGAGTACTTCCGCGTCGATTGGTCGCGCAACCTCAACGCTCGCTCGTACGACTTCGACACGCTCGCGTGGATGAACGGTGTCGTGGGCGTCTCCTACGAGTCGCTCGGCTGGTCGGACACGGACCAGGCGCGTTACCCGGAGAGCAAGCCCCAGTTCGACACGATCGCGGAAGACGG
>CAIOHM010000190.1 GCA_903858055.1 uncultured delta proteobacterium | reverse complement strand
GGCATCGACCCAGTCGCGATCGAACCCCTCGAGTTTCACGCGGAAGGCCTGGTTTCGCTCGTTCCCGAGGAAGCTCGGCGCGCCAAACGCGAAGGTGATGCGTTGCGTGGTGGAGGCGAGGGGCTCGGCGAACGACGCGCGGTGGCGATCGCCATCCACGTCGATCTCGTGGACGAAGACGCTTGGCAGGCGCGGGTCGGTCGTGGCGCGCGCGGGGTCGACGATCGCGAAGCCGCCCATGCACGCGAAGGCGAGGTCCCCGCTCGCGAGCCGCACGGCGTTCGCGTCGCCGCCGTTGCACCCGTTGCTCGGGAGGCCGTCGCGGACGGTGAGGTGGCGCAGCGTTCGAAACGGCTTCGCCGCTGCGCCAGGGGCTCGCGCCGCCTCGAGGAGCTCCGACCAGGCGACGACGCTCAAGCCACCTGTATGGGAGAGCCATAGAGATCCGCGTTCGTCGTCGACGAGGCCTACGTGGCCTTTCAGCGCGAAGCCCTGATCGACCCCGAAGCACGCCTCGAGCGCGAGGGAAGGGGCGAGGACGCAGACGCCCGAGTCGTGCGGCACGACGACGCGACCGGACGCGTGCACGAGCGGACGACCGACGGCGCCCGTCCAGGGGTCGAGCTCCACGCGCGTCGCGGTGCCGCCGGAGGAAGGAACGCGCCAGAGGCCGTCTTCGCTCGTTGGCACGAGCCAGCTGTGCGCGTCGACGCGCGTGAGCCCCACCGTGAACCAGGTGCTCGGCGACCCCGGGAGGAGCGAGAACGCGGCCCCCTCTTGCCCGACGAGCACGCCCGTCTGCGTCGCAAGCACGAGGCGCCCGTCTTCGAGGCGGCGGATCGCCCGGATGCGCGAGGAGGGGAGCGCTCCCGTCGTCAGCACCTCCTGAGCGCCGTCTTCGCGGATACGCAGCGCACCGCCGAGCCCCGCTACGAGCGTGGCTCCGGGCATCGCGGGGTCCGCCTGGAGCGAGCGCACGCTGCGAAGCTCGCCGATCGCGAGGGGCACTTGCGTGACCGCGCCGGTCGCCGCGCGGCGAAAGAGGCCCCCTGCGTTGGTGGCGAGGAAGGTCGACCCGTCGCGCCCTTCGAGGATCGCTCGCCCGTCCTGGCCGCGGAGCCACACGCGGAGGCCGCGGTAGCGCAGCGATCGAAGCCCGCCCAGGCGACCGTCGTTGCCCGTGCCCGCCCAGAGCGTGCCGTCGCGATCGCGAAAGAGCGAGACGAGCGATCCGGCGAGCTCCGCGTGGCGGTCGACCACGGCGTTCGCGCGGACCACGAGCAGCGCCGCCGCGGTCGGCAAGAGCAGAGTCTCGTCGCCGAGGACGAGCGGCTGCCCGAGGTGCGCGCCGACCTCGAGGCCCTCGACGACGAAGGGCTGGCAGCGTGCGCCCGTGCAGCGAAAGAGCCCGTGCTCGAACGTCGCGATCAGGAGCGATCCGCCGTCGCTCGCGAGGCCCGTGATCGTCGCGTTCGCGAGCGGCCCCTCGATGACGCCTACGGAACCGCTTGCGCTGTCGACGATGCGGAGCCCGTGCTCCGTGCCCACCGCGATGTGGTCTCCGACGACCAAGAGCCGCGTGATCGCCGCCGCGGGGAGACCCTCCGCCGCGGACCAACGCCGTGCGAGGCGCGCGCCCTCCAGCGCGAGAAGCTCGCCGCTCGTCGTCCCCGCATAGAGACGCGAGCCTTCCGCTGCGAGGGCCCGAACCGCGCGCCTCTCGAGCAGCCCTTCGTGAGGCCCACGTACGAGCTCGCCGTCGACGACGCGCGCGAGCCCTTCGCCCGTGCCCACCCAGAGGTCGCGGCCGACGATCTGCAGCGCATTGACCGCGACCCGATCGACCACGGTCGTCCACGCGCGACCATCGAAGCGCGCGAGGCCGTGCTCGGTGGCCGCCCAGATCAGGCCCTCTTGGGTCTGTGCGAGCGCGAGCGTCACGATCGACGGCAAGCCGTCGTCCGTCGTCCACGTTTGCGTCACCGCGTCGTCGAGGCGATCGGCGACCATGAGCGCGACCCCCAGGTCTCTCCCGCCCGTGGTGGCGGGCGGCTCGCTGAGCGCCACGTACGCCCGTGCCTGCGACGCGACGAGCGCGAGCAAGGCGCCGGGAGCACCAAGACGCCGCGCGCGGGGGGAGAAGATCACGGTTGCATGGTCGCGGTGCGCGCGTGCCCTCGTCAACGGTTCCATCGCTCTCGGCGAGCGTCGCGGAGGTTGACCCGCACGCACGCACGTTGCACAACGCTCGCTCGAACCCAGGAGAAGCCATGACCGTCACCCCGAGCCTCCGCGCCAAGATCGCCCGTGTTTCCGTCGTCTCGATGCTCGCCGTGAGCGCTCTCGGCACGAGCGGTTGCTTCGGCAAGTTCGGCCTCACGCGGAAGCTCTACGCGTGGAACGAGGGCGTCGGCGACAAGTGGGTCCGCTCCGTCGTCATGTGGGGCCTCATGATCATCCCGGTCTACCCCCTCGTGAGCACCGGTGACTTCCTCGTGCTCAACACCGTGGAGTTCTGGACCGGCTCGAACCCTGCGCTCGCGAACGACGACGTGCGCACGCGCGAGCTCGAGGGCGGGGCCGTCGAGATCGCCCGCGGCGACGAGGTCTTCCGTCTCGTGCCGAACGGCGAGCGCGCCTTCCACGTGGTCCGCAACGGCGAGCCGGCGGGTGATGCGACCGTGCGCGAAGACGGCACCGTGGAGCTTCACGTGGCGGGCGGCGTTGCGCTCGTGCATCCGGGCTCGGCTCCGAGCGGACGGACGACCCTCGCGCGCTAAGAGGCCCTCACAAAGTCTCCCGTCGCTGCTCTTCCGATCCGCCTCGCTCGGCCTTCGTTGCTCGGCCTCGTGCGCGGAATGACCACCCATCCGGCCTCACGTCTCGGCGTGCTTGCGTCCCGTCGAGCAGCTCGGTTCGGTTTCGTTCGGCCCTCGAGGCGCGGGAGCCCGCTCCTCTTTGGAGGGCGACGCGGGGCGTCGTTTGCGTCGAACGTCAATGTCGCGTAGTGGCGGCGTATGCGTTCTGTCTGCATCGCCTTCGTCGCCCTCGCCTCGCTGCTCGTCGCGGCCCCCGCCGTCGCCGAAGAAGAGACTCGCCCGTCCGAGAAAAAGCTCGATGTCGAGGCCCTCGCTGCGCGCCTCACGGGCAAGCCCGTGAGCTTCGTGTTCGTGGTGCAAGACCCGACGCGTTCCTCGTCGCTCATGGGTCACGTGTGGGTGAACTTCGGCGAGGGGAACGCGCAGACCGGCGAGCTCGCGCAAGACGGCACGGCCTTCGAGTTCGCCGCGGAGACCGGCGAGGACTCCGCGTTCACGAGCACGACGAAAGGCCTCTTCGGCGGCTACACGGGCGAGCTCCACGACTACCCCACCTGGCAGATCGTCGATCGCTACCGCGCCCGCCAGGGCCGCGACTTTTGGGTGTACCGCCTGCGCCTCAGCGCCGAGGAGCAGGCGCGTCTCGTCGCCGCGGTCGTCAAGGAGCAAGGCTCGACCTTCGAGTACCGCTTCGCCACGAACAACAGCGCGACCACGCTCGGGCGTCTCCTCGGCGAAGCGTTCGCACCGGGCAAGCGCCGCGACGAAGTGCGCGGCGGGTCGGTCGTCACGCCGGCCTCGCTCGCCGCAGCCCTCGTGGAGGTGGGCGCGGTCGACGGCGAGCCGACGCTCGTGCGCACGGAAGCGCACGCGAAGTCCGTGGCGGAGCTCGGGGCTGCCCCCGCGCCGAAGCCGCATGAAAACCACGCTCCCATGCGCCTCGATGCTGCGGCCGGTTACGCCGAAGCAACCGGTCGTTACGAGACCACGGTGGGCTTTCGGCTCGGCGTGCACGAGCTCGTCGAGCCGGCGGTGCGCGAGTTCGACACGGCGGGCGGCGTGCTCCTGCGTGCAGACGCGAGCGTCGACGAGAAGGGCGTCGTCCGCCTCGCGCGCGCCACGCTCCTCGAGCTCGAGGCCTTCGGTTTCGAAGACGGGAGCAACCTTGGCTGGGGAGCGAGGGTGGGGCTCGGGTACCTCGGCCGTGGGCGCGGGGTCTTCGGCGGGGACTCGCTCGCGCTGGGAGGCGCGTATGGCGTCGCGTTCCGCGTGCGCGGATCGCTCGGCGAACTCCTGGGTTACGCGCGCGCGAGCGCCGAGCCGGGGATGGGCTTCGGTGTCGACGGCGCGCAGGCGCAGCTTCCCTTCGGTGTGCATGGCGGCCTGCTCGTGCACGGCGCCGGTTCGCTCTCGCTCCGCTCCGAAGCGGGTGTGTACCGCGCGCTCCCGTGGAGCTACGGCACGGGCGTGTTCTCGACGACCGAGATGCAATGGCGCTTCGCGCGTGACTACGCGTTCACCGCGCGCATGATCGCGACCGAGGACTCCGTGAGTCCGAGCGCGGGCCTTGCGGTCTGGTACCCGTAGGGGCCGTCAAGAGCCTCCCATCGAGCACCTCGGCCCGGTCCGTTCGGCCCCCGTGGCCTTGGCGTTCAACGCTTCAGCGGCGCGAGCATTTGCTCCCACACGAACGCGTGCACGGGCTCGAGCGGCGTACCGCTCATCACGCGCTGGACGAGCAACCCGTCGTTCAGCGCACGCACGGCCGCGAAGAGGGCCTCGGGGTTGCACGGCTGCACCGCGCCGGCGCGAATGCCCGCCCGAATGCGCGCGACGATGTCGTGACGCTGCGCCTCGAAGACCGCCTCGCCGGCCTGCAAAATATCGGGCAAACGCGCGCCGGCGGTGGTGGCGATCGCTTGCGTGAGGAAGACCACGCGAGCCTCGCGCCCATGATGAAACGCGTGGATCGCGCGCATGTGCGCGTAGAGGCGATCGATCGGGTGCTCCTCGGCCGCGACGCGCGCCATCACGAACGCCGCTTGCTCGACGAGCAGCTCCACGAGCGCGGTCTCGACGATGTGGGCCTTCGTTGGGAAGTGGTAGAGCAGCGTGGGTCGCTTCACGCCGAGCGCGTCGGCGAGCGCGGCCATCGAGAGCTCGACGCCCTCACGCTGGAGGACCTCGACGGCGTCGCGCGCGAGCTCGGCCCGCTTCTCGTGTTCGGCCGGCCGCGCCATCAGGCGCGCCCACGGAGGAGTCGGTCGCCTTCGCGCCAATCGCGGAGCTCGACGGTCGGCCGCGAAGGTACCCGCTGCGGCAGCTCGGTCACGCGGCCGAGGTTCGTGGCGCCGCGGCTCGCGACGGGTACGTGGCGGAACGAGAGCGCCGCGTAGAAGATGCGGTAGTGGAAGAAGTTCTTCTGCACCATGACGTCGGCCTCGCGCGGGTCGACGCCGAGCTCGCGCCAAAACCCCGGGTGGATCGGGAGCGGCGGATCCTTGGCGATCGCCAGGTGAATCGACCCTGCGTCCACGCGCACGCGGGCGCCAAACTCGCTCGTGCTCTTCGCTTCCACGCGCACGCGGAGCGGCACCACGGGCTGATCGTAGCCGGGCGTTCCGCGCACCTCGACCTCGACCTCCGTGCCGAGGGGGAGGCCTTCGAGCTGCGCGTAGAGCTCCGGATCGTGCACGGGGACGAGGGCTCGCAGCGCGCGGGGCTCCGCGGCGAGGCGCTCCAAGATCTGCGTGCTGCCGCCCGGTGCTCCCGCGCCCACGATGTCGTCCGTGTCGACGAGCGTCACGGGCCCGAGCTTGCGGAACAGGGAGCCCTTGGCCTCGGCGATGGCTTCGTCGATGGGAGAGAGCTTGGGGATGGGCGTGCGGGCGGCCTCCCACGCAAGATCGGCGAGCTCGTCCGCGAGACGCTCGGCGAGGTCTGCGTCGCCGTCGGTGATCACGTGCACGGACCACCCGAGCTCGGTCGAGCTCGTGAACGGGTGCACCATGAAGAGGCTCGCGGCGAGCACGCGCGGGTCTTCCTCCATCGCGCTCATGCGCGCGAAGACGCCGCGCATCGGGTTCATGAAGTTCACGGTGGTGCCGCCGCCGAGCACGAGCGGCAGCTTGCGCCAGGCCTTCACGGGGCGCACCTGGCCGCGGAGGGTGCGAATGAGGCGATTTCCTGCGCGGAAGCCCGTGGGCGCGAGGTCCCAGTGCGGGTTCGTGCGGTAGGCGACGAGGATGTCGAGCGGGTCCACGACGGAGGGCGTCATGTTGCCGTGGAGGTCGAAGCTCGCGGCGATGCGCACGTCGGCGCCGATTTGCTCGCGCACACGGCGAAGGATCACGCCCTCGGGAGACTCACCGAGCCCGATGACCTCCATGCTCCCGTGGAGCGCCAGGTAGAGTCCGTCGAGTTCGCCCGCTTGCGCGAGGCTCGTGAGCAGCCGATCGACGAGCCACTCGAAGCATGCACGCGTGATGGGGCCGCTCGGAACCGCCATGCTCGACGCCAGCGGCACGGCCTCCACGTTGCCTGCGATCTTTGCAGCCTGCACGAATCCCGTGAGCTCCGCGTGCGGGAAGAAGCTCTTGAGCTCGGTGCCTTGCAAGCTCGCTGCCCGCGCGAGCTCCGCGCCCTCCATCACGTGCATGCGGTGGAAGTCCGCCTCGGTCGTGGGCATCGGCGAGAAGGCGCAGCCCTCGTGGAAGATGCGGCCGTAGCCGATGCGCAAGCGGCGACCGCCACGGCCAAGGGTGCGAAGACGATCGACGATGCGGGACATGGGGACGGCTCCGGTGGGACTGACGAAGTGTCAGCTAACGCTGCCGCGGCCCCTTGTCCAGCTTGTTCCTTGACGTAATGTCAAAAAACGTGATCTTCAGGAAAGACTCGGGCGAACGAAGCGCAGCGTGCTGCCGAGGGGCGCGACGAAGAGAGCCTCGAGGCTTCCTGCCTGCACGACGCCGACGACGGGGTAGCCGCCGGTGACCGGGTGATCGGGGCCCAAGACGACGGGCTGTCCCGAGGGCGGTAGCTGCACGGCGCCGGGGACGAGCGGGAGCGAAGGCGTGCCGTGCGGCCGCGGGTGGAGGCGGACGGTGTCGCCCTCGAGGTGAAGCCCCGTGCGATCGCTCGTCGCGGCGACACGAAATGCGCACGCTTCGAGGACGTCGCGATCGACGAGCGACCCGTGCTCCGGACCGGGCCACAGCTCCACGCGCAAGGACTCGAGGGGCGCGCGTGGCATCGGGTCGTGCGGGGTATCGACGCGCGCGAGGGTGGTGTGGGCCCCCGGGAGTGGCAAGGTGTCCCCGCTGCGAAGCCAGCGCCCCTCGTGACCGCCCATGCGCGCGCTTGGAAGCAGCCCTCGTCCGCCCAAGACCTCGGGGACCGCGACGCCGCCCGCGAACGCGATGAGGCGCACGCGTCGCCCCTCGGTCGCGACGCGGTAGGTCTCGCCCGCGCGCGCAACGAACGGCTCGTTGTCGTCGATCGCCACGGCGACCGGAGCGGAAACCGAGAACTCGACGAGGCCGAAGACCTCGAGCGCGGCGTCGCCGGGCGCGTTGCCGATCGAGGCGTTGAGCGCGCGCAGGCGCCGCGGTGCGAGCGCGCCGCCACGTGGGAGCCCAAGGGCGAGCTGCCCCGGTCTCCCGAGATCCTGCACGCACGCGGGCCCGACGACCTTCGTGAGCGTGATGCGCGCGCTCATCGTGCCGCCTCGACGAAGCGCACGGTGTCGCCCACGCGCAAGACAGGCCCCGCGTCAGCCCCCTCGCGCACGAAGGCCGTGAACGCGACGGCCTCGCCGAGGAGCCACCAGCCGCCCGGGGAGACCTCGGGGTAGATGCCCACGTAGGGACCGCCGACGGCGAAGCTGTTCGCAGGCACACGCGGACGGATTTGCGCGCGCCGCGGGAGTTCGAGCGCCTTCGGGAGCCCGCGCAGGTAGGCGAAACCGGGCAAGAAGCCGAGGAAGCTCACGGTATAGGTAAGATCCATATATGCCCGCGCGAGGCTCTCTTCCGTAAGGTCGAGCACGCGGGCGGCCTCCGCCGAATCGGGGCCGCCGAAGCGAAGGGCGACGGCGTGATGCCGGGGCTCGGCCGACGGCGCGGACCCCGGCGTGTACGCCTGGTGCTCGTCGAAGGTGTGGCCCTCGCGGCGCACGACGAGCGCGTGTTCTTCCGTGACCATGGCGTCCGCAACCGACGGGTGCGTACGCAGGTAGGCGAGCAGATCTGCGCGGTAGGCGGGGTCGACGTGGCCCACGTGCGCCAAGTGCGCATCGTCCCCGTAGCGCTCGAAGCGCAGCGGGAACGAGGGCAGGGGCGCGGCAAACATGACCGCCAGCGTAGCGCAGCTCGGCGGACGACGTCGCCGTCGCTCAGAGCTGGACAGCGTCTTGATTCGCCTGAGCGACCGCGTGCGAGGCACGGAGGAGCGCTCCGCCTTGCGCCGCCGCGGCGCGCGGGCCGACGTAGGGCGCCAAATCGAAGAGGTTGACGTGATCGCCGAAGCCGCGGAAGCGATCGAGCACGATGCGCAGCGACGCGTGCTCCTCACCGAACGCCGTCATGAGCTCGTTCACTTCACGGTAGAAGGCCGCGGTGGCTTCGCTTCGGCGGCTGCTTGCTTCGGCGTTGAGCGCGCGGTGCGCCATGATCGCCATCGAGAAGGTCGTTCGTAGCGCGCGGCGCTGCGGGCTGATGCGCCAGCACGCGATCGTGTTTGCCATGATCGCGGCGTGGCGCGGGAGTCGCGCGGTGACGGCGTTGCGCGCCGCGGGGCTCGATGGATCGAGGAGGCTCTCGAGCTGAACGCTCTCACCGCCGCCCCAGCTCGCGCGCACGCCTTCGCTTCGCCGAAGCGTGTGCGCGATCACGTCGAGCTTGAACGCCGCATCCTCGACGAGTTGCGACAACGCCTCGCCGACCTTCTTGGCCGCGGTCCACGTCGGGTCGAAGGGATCCACGGCGCCGAGGCTTCCGTAGCGCTCGCTTTCGTCGCCGCTTCGCTTCGTGCTCATGCGTCGCGCCGACGACCGGATCGCCTCCTCGACGGAGGCCCTGTTCGGGTGGAGCCACGCGAAGAAGTCTGGGTCGTTCGCGATCGCGTCGCGAAGCGTGCGCTTGTTCGCGACGATGCGCTCGACGATGAGGCCGAGGTTCCGCACGTCGTCTTGCGGTACCGCGCAGCGCGCGATGGTCCGGTACACCTCGTCGGAGGTGAAGATGATCTTCGCCACAGCGGCGTACTTCGCGGCCTCGAGTTGGTCGGTCGTCGCGATGCGCTCCGCCACGGTTGCGAGCGGGAGAAGCGAGAGCACGCGCGCGTCGAAGAGCGGGAACGTCGAGGGCTGGAACTCGGAGGCGAGGATGTAGTCCTTGTCGATGACCCCGCCGAGGAAGTCGAAGAAAGACCAGCTGAGGAAGTAGGAGGGGAGCGCGTACTGACGCTTCGACAAGACGCTCGAGGCGATCGTCTTGCGGTCCTTCTTCTTGCGCTCGTCGGGTCCGTTGCCCGCGACGACGGGGAAGTGCTTGATCGCCGCGCGCCCGGTCATGCGCTTCTTGAGCTTGGCGTGCGTCGCGAGGTCCGCGATGCGGAGCGAGTTGAGCGACTGCCCGTGGTCGATCTTGATGAACGAAGCGTACGCGTCGCCGGGAGCGCGCGCGGCCGCCGCGGCGTGGGAATAGTCGTCCTCACCCTGGACAGCGTGCAGCGCGAGCCCGTAGTTCTGATCGGAGAGGTCGTTCTCTTCGAGCACCATCGACGAGACGAGCACCATGGCGAGGCTCTCGAGGTGCATGCTAAATGCACGCTTCCACGGCTCGCGGTTCAGGCGCTTCTGCGCGTCGCCGGGCCAGCGATCGAAGTAGTCGCGCGGCGAGTGGTAGGGGATATGCTCCGAGAGCACGACGTTCGCGGCTTCGGCGCGCAGGCGCGGCTGACGACCGCCGATGAGGTAACGGTAGATCTCGCCCGTGACGCACTCGACGAGCACCTCCTGGCGGCTCTCGAGCTGCTTGCGCCACCACGTCTTGGCCTCCTTGCCCTTGTGGTCGCGGTTGATCGCGCCCTTGAAGGTCGGGTTCGCGGTGGCCGTCGCCCCGGCGCTTGCGTCACGGGTGAAGAGAAGCGCGTTCTTGAAGGTGCTTGCGGAGCTCATGGTCCGCGCAAGGTGCGCACGGTCGTCGCAGGTACAACGGCGCGCGTGTCACCCGATCAGGTGACGTCGCGCATCGGCGCTCATGGGCGCTCGTCAAGGCAAGCCCTCAGCGCGCGCAGGATCGGCACTGCGAGCGGCGAATCTCCGTGGACGCACAGCGTTCGAACCTCGCCTCCCGCCATGAGGGTGCGTGCCTGCGCGACCGCCTCCTCCACGCTCGTGAGGAGCGCGTCCGCGTGGCGTCGATCGCGGAGGCGGCCATCGGCCTCGTAGCGACGATCGGCGAAGCCCTCCCCGAGGAACGCGAGACCCCGCTGCTCCGCCGCGCGTGCGAGCTCACCCCGGGGCGGCCCCACGAGCGCAGCGTCGGTCGCGAGGGCATCGCGGGCCACGGTCGCGACGAGCGCCGCCAGGCCGGGATCCTCGTTGGCCGCGTGGTAAAGCGCCCCATGAGGCTTGAGAGAGGTCACGAGCAGCCGCTCGTCGCGGGCGATCGCGACGAGAGCCGTTACTTGCTCCCGCAACGAGGCCTCGAGGGCGTCATAGGGAAGGTCCATACGGTGTCGACCGAAACGCCCCCGGTCGGGATACGAAGGGTGTGCCCCCACGCGGCAGCCATGGGCGCGCGCGCGCTGAAGCGTGAGCCGCATCGAGCCTTCGTCGCCGGCGTGGCCACCGCACGCAATGTGCAGAACGTGCGCCGCGGCCGCGAGCTCCTCGCTTTCGTCCTGAAGTTCGCCTGCGTCAACGTTCAAGAACACGCCGCGAGCCTACCAGAGGCACGTCGCGCGCGCGCGATGCGCTGAGGCCGCTCCGTCGACGCAAAAGCTCGAAAAAAAATTCGTCGGCAGCGAAATCGTACGAAACCTTCTTGAAACAAAGGCGGCGCTCGTTCACGACGGTACCAATGAAATCACTGGTGCTATTTGCTCGGCTCTCCGCGATCGCCCTCGCTGCGTGTTCGGCGGGCAAACCGGCCGCCTCACCGCTCGCATGCGAAGGGCTTGCGCCTATCTCCCTCGTCGTCGAGTCGGTGGGGACGTGGGAGACCTCCCGCCTCGCGGACCGTGTCCCGCTCAGCCCGCGCGTGGAGGGCGTCGTGCTCACGGTACGGCCGGGAGCGTCGCGCGCTGCAGTCGAGCGAGCGCTTCGTTGTGGTCAAGGGCCCGTCGCTCAGGCGCTGGCGCGCGCGGCTGTCACGGACCTCGAGGTGCGCGAGGCGGGCCCCTCGCTCGTCGTTCGCGCACGCACCTCGACGCCGACCGTCGCTCGAGACCTCGTCACCGCCATCGCCGCGCTCTGACGCCGGCGGCGCGTCTGCTACGGACGCAGCTCGCAGGTCGTTTGCTGCGCGCGGACTCCGCTGCCGGCCTCGAGGCAAACGTCGTCCCCGCCGCCACCATCGAGCACGTTGCTCTCGGCGTTGCCGTGCGCTCCGCCCACGAGCGTGTCGCACCCTTCGCCGCCGCTCAGCTGATCGTCGCCGCCGTAGCCGTAGAGCGCGTCGTGGGTCGCCGCTCCGGTGAGGACGTCGTCGCCGTCCCCGCCATAGACGCGCGTGACGTTGATGACGTCGTCGTTTTCGCCGCTTTCGCCGTCGCCGCCCGCGGTGCCCGAGGTGCAGGTCGTGGCGGCGCCGACGCTGCTCGTCGAAGCGCTCGACGCGCAGAGCGTGACGGTGAGCGCCGCCGTGCGAGGGCCATGGTCCGTGAAGGAGAACGAGCCGAGCGCGAGCGCGAGGCCGCCGTAGTCGACCGTGTCCTCCGTGCCGATGCCACCGTTCATGCGATCCGAGCCCGCGCCGTTCGCCACGCTCGTTCCGCTGGAGCTCGCGCAGCCAACGATCGCAGCGTCGTACGCGACGGGTAGCGAACCCTCGCGCGCGCCCGCGACGATACGCGCGACGGACCCTTTTTCGACGAAGCGGTCGCTCCCCGCAAGGCCGTTCATCAGGTCGTTCCCAGGGCCTCCGACGAGCACGTCGTCACCGGTGCCCCCGGTGAGCGTGTCGTCGCCCTCGCACCCGAAGAGCCAGGCCGCGCGCACGCCGGCCGCGAGCGTGTCGTTGCCTTGACCGCCGAAGACGATCTCGATGTCGGTTCCGATGGTGTCGCCTTCGCCGCTCTCGCCGCTCGTCGCGCCCGCGTTCGCCGAGGCCGTCACCGCGTTCGTTCGGAACGTGTAGAGTACAGCGTCGACGCCGCTGCCTCCGTTGAACGTGTCGCGGCAGTCCGCGGCGCTCGCCCCCGTTGCGAGCAGCGGAACGAACACATCGTCGCCGCTCTCGCCGTTCAGAACGTCGACGTCTTGCGTGGTCGAGCAGGCTCCCGCGGGGCCGCCCCAGAGGTAGTCGCTCCCGGCGCCGCCGCGGATCGTGTTGCTCGAGGTCGAGCCGATGAGCACGTCGGTGCCCGCTCCGCCGATCAGGTTTTCGACGGTCGCGTCGATGTCGTCGCACTCGAGTTGCCCGGTGGCGTCGTAGGCGCCGTCGTCTCCGCGGTTGCTCGCGTTCGTCGTGTCGCACGCCGCGCCTGCGCTCGTCGCGCTCGTGCGATCGTGACCGATCGAGAGGTAGGTGTTCGTGACGCGCGCGCCGTAGTCGACCGTGTCGCGTCCGTCGCCGCCCACGAACGCGTCGTTCCCATCGGAGCCCGTCGTGCCCGAGGCCGCCAGCGTGTCGTCGCCTTCCATGCCGTCGAGCGTGTCGTCGCCGTTGCCGCCGGTGAGCGTGTCGTTCCCTGCGCCGCCGTAGAGCCGCATGGGCAGCGAGGTGGGGCCGATCGTACCGGGGCTCGCGAGGAGGCCGCTCGGAACGACGAGCGCGCGCGTCCCGATGCGCCCTTGGCCCGAGAGCGTATCGGCGCCCGAAGCGCCGGCGACGGTGATGCGCTCGGCGTTCGCGGCGAGGAGGTCGGCGCGGCCGTCTCCGGTGAAATCCGCGTATTCGAGGACGCCGTCGCTGCCGAACGTGATCGTGTCGTTGAGGCCAGTGCCGCGCACCTCGATGCTGTCGTTCGTCCCGGCGGCGAGGTCGACGACGATCCCCGTGGGGGTGATGTTGCCCGCGGTCATGACCGAGCCGAAGGGGCCGAAGACCAGGTCGACGATGACGAGGTCGTCGACGGCGGTGCCGTTCACTTCGATGCGGCTCACGTCGCCGATGCGAAGCTTGGTGCCCGCCGGCGTGACGCACGCGTAGTTGTTGACGCGAACCTCGCCGCCTGTCGCCGTGAGCGTGACCTGATTCGTCGTGGCGACCTCGAGGGCGAGGACGAGCTTCTTGCCGCTCGTCGTGTACCCCGAGCGCGCGGCCTCCGAGCAGCTCGGGAGCGGTGTGCCGAGGGCCTTGCTCGCCGCGACGTACGCGGGTTCCTCGAGGAGATGCCCGTCGCAGCCGAAGACCACCGCGAGCGCGAGCCCGAGCGCCCGCAGGAGCACCGTGACGTCGAGCGATCGCAGGAGTCGAGGAAGTGTGGTCAAGGGAGACAGCGCTTGCACACGGAGAATACGGCCGTTTGGCCCGTAGCTTGAGGGCGCAACCGCGCGCGGTGCACGAATGGCGTGACGTTGAGTGGCCGCCCCTGGCCGAAAGGTTGTATCTGCAGGGCATGACGAACGCTCTTCGTGCGCGCGCGCGTGGTCCGATGGCTCTCGTGCTCGGCGCGGCCGCGGCGGGTCTTGTCGGGTGCATCACGACCACGACGAACGCGGTCGCCACGGTGGCCACGCGTACGCGCGACGCGACGCCGCAAGACGGCTGCACGGGCTCGGGGAAGACGGTCCTCCTCGGCAGCGATACGAACGGCAACGGCGTCCTCGACGACGACGAGGTGACGTCGGCGGTCACGGTGTGCGACGGCATCAACGGGTCGACCTCGCTCACGCAAGCGAAGCCCGAGCCCGCGGGCGCGAACTGCGAGGGCGGTGGCGTGCGCGTCGAGACGGGCATCGACGACGGTCGTCGCGGTAGCATTGCAAACAACGGCGTCCTCGAGCCTGGAGAGGTCCGCGAGACCTCGTTCGTGTGCAACGGCACCAACGGCAGCAACGGGCTCTCGCAGGTCGTGCGGATCACCCCCGAGGGCGCGGGGTCCAATTGCCCAGCCGGCGGGCAGCGCGTGGAGCTCGGCGGCGACCGCAATCAAAACGGGTCCCTCGACGACAGCGAGATCCTCTCGACCTCGTACGTGTGCAACGGCGTCGTGGGAGCGAAAGGCGACGACGCGGCGCAGCTCGTCATGCGCAGCAACCTCATCGGCCCCGGCTTCGTCTGCGCGCAGGGCGGATCCTCCGTGCAGATCGGCCGTGACAACGGCGCTGGCGGCGGTGTCGCGGGCGACGGGATCCTCCAAGACGGCGAGATCGAGCGCACGCTCACCGCGTGCAACGGCGGTGCGATGCTCATCGCGCAGTTTGCGGAGGGGCCCGGGCTCACCTGCCCGACGGGCGGACGCAAAGTGATCAGCGGCTTCGATGACGGCCGCAACTTCGGCATCGCGAACAACGGCGTGCTCGAGCCGGGCGAGATCGTGGCGGTCTACGACGTCTGCAACGGTGTGACGGGTGCGACCGGAGCCACCGGTGCCACCGGTGCCACCGGTCCAACGGGCGCGACGGGAGCGACCGGCGCGGAGGGTTACATGGCGCTCGTGCGGGTCACGACGCTCGCCATCGGCCATGCGATCTG
>CAIOHM010000189.1 GCA_903858055.1 uncultured delta proteobacterium | reverse complement strand
TCGTCTTCGAGGCGACTTCGCGCACCATCTGGGCGCCCATGTTTTCGTAAGGATCGTCGAGTTCGATCTCCTTGGCGACGGTGACGCCGTCCTTGGTGACCGTGGGCGAGCCGAAGCTCTTCTCGATGACCACGTTGCGACCCTTCGGGCCGAGCGTGACCTTCACCGCGTCGGCGAGCTGGTTCACGCCGCAGAGGATGAGGTTACGAGCAGATTCGGTGTAAACGATTTCTTTGGCAGCCATTGTCTATGCTCCGTAATACAGGGTAAGCCGACAATCAGCCTTCGAGGACCGCGAGGATGTCGTCCTCGCGCATGATGAGGCGCTCTTCGCCGTCGATCTTGACCTCGGTGCCGCTGTACTTGCCGAAGAGGACGCGGTCCCCGGCCTTCACGTCGAGCTTGCGGATCGTGCCGTTCTCGAGGGCCTTGCCGTTGCCAACCGCGAGCACCTCGCCCTCGACCGGCTTCTCCTTCGCCGTGTCCGGGATGATGATGCCGCCCTTGGTCTTCTCTTCTTCCTTGAGGCGCTTGACGATGATGCGGTCGTGGAGGGGGCGGATGTTGGCCATGGTTGTTCTCCGAAACGTCGTGGTTCGAGGTGCAGGGATTCGCGAGGGGCGAGCGAGGGGGCCCGGCCCCGGCGGAACGGCTGTTGGCACTCGGAGTCGGTGAGTGCCAGCCGGTCAGCGCCGCGGAACGTAGCCTCGGGCCCAGGGCTGTCAAGGCAGGGGGTCGCGAAAGTGCGCGCACGATGGAAAGGCCCGCACCGGGGAATTGGCAGCCACCCCCTGCGAGCGCTGGCGCAGGCCGTGGCAGGGTCTCGCGCAGGCTGCCGAACGTACGAGGATCATGAGAAAAAGCGCCGTCCGCATTGGAGGAGCGACGATCGGCGCCGTACACCGAAGAGAGGCGGATTTCGGTCCCCGCCCGGAGGTGCCCCATGGCCATCGTCACGAGTGCTTCGGTTCACGACTTCTTCGCAGAATCCGTCGACGATGCCTTACGCGAGCGTTCGGTCGAGGCGAGCTCGGCGGCGCGTGCGTACCTGATCGGCATCTTGGAGGACCAGGCCCAGCCCGCGCGGCGCGTCGACCATGCGATCGACCGGCCCCTCGCGCTGCTGCTCGCGGAGGCCGTCGCCATGCCGCGCCCGGCCGAGCGCTTCGAGCGCCTTCGCTGCCTCGGGGACGCGGTGCTCTACGCGGCGGGCTTCTTTCGAGGTCATTTCGGGGCGCGCGGCGTCGACGAAGGCTACGTGGTGCGCATGGGGCGCGAGGCGTACGGGCGCGCACGCTCCGTGCTCGTGGCGGGCGGGGCGGCGTCGGGCGCCCAAGACGCCGACGTGTTTGGCGAGCTCGCGGAGGGCTTCGACGCCTTCGTGCGCGTGTTCGAAGACGTCGCGGACGGTACGCAAGCCATGGGGGCGACGAACTCGGCGGGGGTCCTTCGGCTCTACGAGCGGTGGTTGCGAACGGGCAGCGACAAACTCGCCAGCGCGCTCGGTGCTCAAGGGATCGCGCCCATGCGCAAGGCCGCCTCGGGTTGGCAGTGAGCCGCGCGTCGCTCGTACCCTCCGCAGGCGAGCGCCTCCTCGAGGGCAACGGGGCCGGGCTCGTGCGGGAGCGGGAGCTCGCGCGAAAGCTCCAACGTGCGCTCGAGCGCCTCTACCGCGTCGAGCCGCACGAAGACGTCGGCAGTTTCGTGCAACCTGCACGGAGTGGTCGCGAAGAGCTCGTCGTGTGCGAGTCGGCGGAAGGGCTGGCGATCGCGCTCCACCTGCCCGAGCTCGCGGTGGGCCCGGCATTGGATCTCGACGGGTTTTGTCAGCTGATCGAGGGGGTGAGCCACTTCGTTCTCCTCGCCGAGCGCGCGCGCCTCGAGCGCTCGGTAAGCGCGATCGAGCTCGAGGTTCAGGCCGAGGTCGACAAGTTCGCGGTGCTCTTCGCCGCAACGCCCGAGCCCTCGCGTGCGAAAGGGGAGGCGCTCGTGGAGCGCATCTTCGAGCGCGTCACCTTCGCGCACCCGGAAGGCAGTGAGCTCGGGACCCGCTACCGCGACGCCAACACGCTCGCGCGGCGCTGGGTCGAGCGCGTGGGGCTTTCCTTCTCCGAACCTCTCGACGTGATGGGGTTGCGCGGCTCGCTGCGCGCCTTCTTCCACGCGCCGCTCGACGGAAAAGTGCACCTCGCGCGCGCGGCGTGACGCGCCTCGAGCTAGCCCGCTGCGAGCGCCAGTGCTCGGCGTGTGACGCTCGCTTCGCACGCGAGCACGGCCTCGAGAGGCCCCTCGACGATCACGCGACCTCCGCTCGCGCCGGCGCCAGGGCCGAGCTCGACGACCCAGTCGCTCGCGGCGATGACCGCGGGTCGGTGTTCGGTGATGACGACGGTGGCTCCGCGGGCACGCAGCTGTTCCGTCGCATCGAGGAAGCACTCCACGTCCTCGTTCGAGAGACCCGCCGTGGGTTCGTCGAGGAGGACGAGCGCGCCTTCGAGATCCGTCCGTGCGAGCGCGCGCGCCAGGAGCACGCGTCGTGCCTCGCCCCCCGAGAGCGTGCCCGTGGTCTGACCGAGGGGCAGGTAGCCGAGACCCAGCGTGACGAGCGTGTCGAGTCGCGGGGCGATCTTCGTGTTGCCGCGAAGCAGGTCGGCGGCCTCCGCGAGCGGCTTCGCGAGCAGCGCCCCGATGCCATGCCCGTGGAGGAGCACCTCGTTCGTCTCGCGGTTGAAGCGGTCGCCGTTGCAGGCGATGCACGCGGTGTCGTCGTAGCGGTCGCGCGCCCCGGGCTCGAGCCCCGAGCCTTCGCAGCGTTCGCAGCGCCCGCCACGAAGATTGGGTGAGAAGCGACCGGCGCCGTAGCCGCGGGCTCGGGCTTCGGCCGTCGCCGCGTACGCTTCGCGGAGGGCGTCGAACACCCCCACCGCGCTCGCCACGGTGCTCCTCGTACCCCGCGCAAGGGGGCGGTCGTCGACGTAGACGACGCACGAAGGCGAGGGCCCCTCGAGGACGCCGTGGCCCTCCGGCGCCTCGAAATCGAAGCGCCGTGCTTCTGCAGCGACCGCGAGGCCGTCGCGCAAGAGCGTGCTCTTGCCGCTGCCGGAGACGCCCGTGAAGACGACGAGCGCACCCCGAGGAATCGTGATCGTGCGCCCCTCGAGGTGGTGCATCGTGCAGCCGCGCAGCGCCCAACGTTCGGAGGCGAGGCGGTCGTGGGTGCGTGGACGTGGCGCGTTCGGTGGAGCGACCTCGCTCGGGGCTCCCGCGGCGAGCAGCTTTCCGCCGTGGCGACCGGCTCCCGGACCGAGCACCAACGCGTGATCGGCGCTCGCGATGGTCAGCGGATCGTGGGCGATCGACACCACGGTCGCGCCCTCGTCGACGAGCGCACGCACGGCCTCGATGACCGCCCGTGCGTCGAGCGGGTGAAGCCCATCGGTCGGCTCGTCGAGCACGTGCATGACGGCTTCGAGGGGCGCGCCGAGTTGGGCCACGAGGCGCGCACGCTGAAGCTCGCCGCGCGAGAGGGTCGCGCCCTTGCGATCGGACGCAAGGTGCCCAAGGCCAATCGTGCATGCGGTATGCACGCGCCGCGCAAGCTCGCGCCGCACGCTGGCGTAGCGGCCGTCGGAGCTCGCTTTCGGCGGAGCGGAGGCCAGCGCATCTCCGAGCTCACGGAGCGTGAGGCGGTGCAGATCCGTCAGTCGATGCGCGTCGAGGCGATGCGCACGGAACGCGTCCGAACGTCCCGTGCCTTCGCAGCGTGGGCATGGCTGGTCACGGAGGAACGTGCTGGCGCGCGGGCGCTCGTCGTCCTCGCTCTCCCGCGCGAGGAGCTCGCCGAGCACGGTCGGTGCGGCGCCGCTCGGAACGAGGCCGAGAGCCGCGTCGACGGCGTGGCGGTCGAGCGAGGCGAGCGGCGCGTCGAGCGGGAGCCCGTGCGCTTTGGCGAGCTGGGCCAAGAGGGCCTTCGTCGCAGGCTGTGAGGGAGCACCCCACGCCCGGATCGCGCCGCCTGCGAGCGAGCGCTCGTCGTCCACGGCCCGCGCAACGTCGAGCGTCGCCACCACACCGGCTCCCTCGCACGTGAGGCAACGGCTCTTTGGGGACGACCAGGCGAGGTCTTCCGGTGCCGTGGGCGCAATCGCAAAGCCGCAGCGTCGGCAGCGCGGGGAGCTCGCTACGCGTTCCTCCTCGCGCCCTTCGACGGCGAGGAGGGCTTCCCCCGCGCCAAGACGCCATGCGAGTTCGAGCCCGTCGACGATGCGCCCACGCACGCCGTCTCGGAGCGCGATGCGATCGACGACGAGCTCACCTTCGAACGGCGCCGCGAGCTCGTCGAGCGTCACGAGCTTCCCGCGCACGCGCACGCGCACCCAACCCTCGGCGAGGAGGCTCTCGCGGCGCTCCGTAGAGACGAGGCCGAGCGGAGCGAGGATCGTGAGCCGCGATCCGGCTTCGCGTGCGAGCAGGTCATCGGCGAGCGTTGCGGCGCTGCGCGCCTCCATCGGTTCATCGCAGCTCGGGCAGGCGAGGGTGCCCTCGCGCACGGCCAAGAGCGCGAGCGCGTCGTCGATCGCGGTGAGCGCGCTTACGGGGCGATGGCCTGCGATTCCTGGCGTCTCACGTGCATGCGCGAGGGTGGGCAAGAGGCCCGTGGCGCGGTCGACCGGGGGCCGCGCGACGCCGCTCACGAGACGATGCCGTTCGACGGCGAGGACCTCGTCGAGGCGTCGTCGAGACTCGGCGTGAAGCGTGTCGAGGAGCAGTGTCGACTTGCCTGCGCCGCTCGGGCCGACGACCACCGTGAACGCGCGATGCGGAAACGCGACCTCTTCGATGCGCAGGTGCCGCGTGCGCACGCCGAAGAGCCTCGTGGTCACGCGGCACTCCAGGCTCGCTCGAGCGCGCGCAAGACGTCCCGCTCGAGATCGGCGGCGCCCTCCAAGCCTACGCTCAGGCGGAGCAACCCGTCGGCGATGCCGGCCGCGCGCCGGGTCTCGGCGGGCATGGTGGAGTGCGTCGTGGACGCCGAATGGACGACGAGCGTGCGCGTGTCCCCGAGGCTCACCGCGTGCGTCGCGAGCGCGAGGTTCTCGAGCACCCGGCGACCCGTGACGAGCGCGTCGGCCCCGGGCGCCGCGGCGACCTCGAAGGCGACCATGCTCCCGAAGGCGTGCATTTGCTCGCGTGCGAGCGCATGCTGCGGGTGACTCGCGAGGGAAGGGTGATGGACGCGTGCGACGGCCGGGTGCTGCGCGAGCGTCGTCGCGAGGCGGGCGGCGGTGCGGTTGGCTTGCTCTTGCCTAAGCGCGAAGGTGCGGATTCCGCGCTCGATGAGGAAGGCGCTCATCGGCGACAGCACGGCGCCAATGCCCTTCACGGTGTACTCGCGCACGCGCGCCACGAGCTCTTCGGAACCGGCGACGACGCCGCCGACGACGTCCCCGTGACCCGAGAGCGCCTTCGTCGCCGAGTGCACGACCACGTCGACGCCGAGCGCGAGCGGCGTCTGCGCGAAGGGGGTCGCGAAGGTGTTGTCGGCGATCACGAGGAGGCCGTGCGCGCGGGCGAAGGCGACGGCTGCCGCGATGTTCGTGAGGGCAAGCGTCGGGTTCGCCGGCGTCTCGATGTAGAGTGCACGTGTGGCGCTCGTGAGCGCGCGCTCCCAGGAGCTCGGGTCCGTGGCGTCGGCGAACGTGGTCGTGATGCCGTGGCGCGGGAGGCGCTCCCGCAAGAGCCGCGCCGACTCGGCGTACATCGCGACGGGCGCGATCACGTGAGCCCCGGCGTCGAAGAGCCCGAGGAGCGTGCCCGCGATCGCCGCCATGCCGCTCGACGTGGTCGCTGCGGCCGCGGCTCCCTCGAGGGCTGCGAGCCTGTGCTCCAAGTGCTCCACCGTGGGGTTGCCCCAGCGCCCGTAGATCCAGGCTTCGTTGGTGCCTTGAAACGCGCCGGCCGCCATCGCGGCGTCGTCGAAGCGGAACGCGCTCGAGAGCACGATGGGCACGTCGGTGGCGCCGTAGGGCAAGGGGCCATCGCCGCCATGAACGACGACGGTGGCCAGTTCTTCGGCGCGGGCGCGGATCGCGTGTTCGTAGTTGCCGGCAATCATGCGGAGCTGCCTTTCGAGCGGGACGCGGGCGCCGGTTTACGTGCGCCGTGCGGCGCGGTGAAGGGGAGACCCGCGAATTCGTGCGCCGGTCGCGGCCGTTTCACCCGAGCCGCGAACCGAGGTAGCATCGCACGCGGAGGCCCTGAGCATGTTGAAGGTCGATTGCGAGTCTTGCGGCACGCCGTTCCAAGTGGACGAGAAACGTGTGCCGCCGACGGGGCTGCGGATGCGCTGCCCGAAGTGCGGTCATGCCTTCACCGTGGTGCAGCCGACCATGGAGGTCCAGCTCGACTTGCCCGTGCCCGTGCCCATGCCGACGGGCTCGTTGCCCGTGACCGTCGTGGGATCCGCCGGTACGCCTGAGCCCTTGAGCGGCGAGCTCCCGTTGAGCCTCACGGGCGTGACGCAGGAGAAGACCACGGCGCGTCCACCTTCGGGCCCGCTTCAAGGGGCGGGGCCTGCGCTGCCGCTGCCGCCGCCTCCTCCTCCGTTCGCGCCCCCTGCTCCGTCACTCGACCTGCCGAAGCCCGTCTCGACCGTGTTGCCGATGCCCGCGGGCGCCGTCGATCTCCCGCTGCCGGCCGCGCCGCCGCTGCTTCGCACGGCGCCACAGAAGGCCGTGACGCTGCCCGGCCCCGATGACCTGCCCGAGCCCGCGAAGGCACGGCCGCGCGGCGGGATGCGCGACCTCGCGCTCGACACCCCGGCTCCGGCTGCGCCCCTTCGCCGCGGCGGCGCGCGGGAGATCGACTTCGATGCCCCCGTGCCTGCGGGCCCTGCGGATCTTCCCTCACCGAAGGGCGCCTCGGGCCTTGGGGACTTCGGCGAGCTCGACCTTCCTGCGCATGCGAGCCCGGACAACACCTACAGCGTCGCGGACGAAGGCTCGGGACCGACGCACATCGCGCCGATGAAGACCGCCGCGTTCGGCTCGTTCGACTTCGAAGCGAGCCAAGCGAACGCCGTGCCTGCGCCGGCCGCGGCGCCGACCGTCGAGGCCGATGCGCTCGAGGAGGACCTCGCGGCGCTGGGCACGCGCGCGAGCGTCGTGGACGCCTCCGTGCGCGGTGAGGCCGCGGCGGAAGGAGCTCCAAAGCGCGGAAAGGCGAAGCGTGCGGCCCTCGCGGGTGGGCTCGCGCTGCTCGTCGTGGGCGGCGTCGCGCTCCACGGAACGCGGCACGGCGCTTTTGGGTACCGCCTCGTCGACGAGGTCGTGCACCGCGGTGAGTACGCGTCGAAGCTCGCGGAGGCCCGCGCTGTCGCGCTCGATCTCGTTGGAAAAGACGACGAGTCGAACGCACGCGCGGCCGGTCGCCGCATCGCGGAGATCGCCTCGACGGTCCCTCGTTCGTCGCGGCTGCCCGCGTACCAGAGCGTGGTCGATACGCTCTCGGACCTTCGCTTCGGCGTCGACATCGCGCACAAGCAGGGCGGCAATGCGTGGCGTCCCGGCGAGTGGCCCGACGAGGGCTCGAGCGTCGAGAAGCTCGCGCTTGCGGCCGGCGCCGCGTCGCGCGCACAACTCGGGGAAGCGGATGGCCTCTTCGCGGAGGCCGAGGCGCTTGGATCGCGGACGGATTTCCCCGAGGAGACCGCCGCCCTCGCCATGGAGCTCGCGCTCGTGCGAAACGACGCGGCGCGTGCACTGGCCGAAGCGGGGAAAATTGCGGGGTGGGGTGTTCGCGGGGCCTACGCCTTGGCGCGCGCGCAGCTCGCCGCAGGCAACTTGCCCGAAGCGAAGAAGGCGCTCGCGCAAGCGACGGCCGCAGCTCCGGAGCATGCGGGCGCGCTCGTGGCGCTCGCACGCATGGCGCACGAGGTCGATCACGACGACCGCGCCGCTCAGGCCCTGGTCGAGCGCGTGCTCTCCGAAAAGCGCGCGACGCCCGCCTCGAACCTCGAACGCTCGCAAGCCTTCGCCGTGCGAGGCCGCGTCGCCGAAGGGCGAGGTCTCCTCGGCGAGGCCCGCAACGCGTATGCGGAGGCGCTGCGCCTCTGGCCTTCGAACGCCATGGCGCTCATGGGCCAGGGAGAGATCGTCTACACGGAGGGGCGCTACGCCGAAGCCCTCGCGCGCTTCGACGCAGCCGTGCAGATCGAACCGCGCAACACGGTGGCCATCGTCGGCAAGGCGAAGGCCATGATGGGCCTCGAGCGCCTCGCGGACGCGAAGGCGGTGCTCCTCGCGGCGCGGCAGCAGTTTCCCAAGGAAATGCGCGTCGTCTACTGGCTCGCGAACGTCGAGCGGGCCCTCGGGACCTTCGTCGAGGCGGAGCGCGACTACCTCGCGGCGATCGCCCTCATCGACGTGGCGTCGCCCGATGCGAGCGCTCCCTACCTCGGCATTTCGCTCCTGCTCGCCTCGCAAGAGCGCACCTCGGAGGCCAAAGAGCGCCTCGCCGAAGCGCGCGAGAAGCTCCCCGACTCCGCCGCGATGGCCCGTGCGTTTGGTGAGGTTGCGCTCGCCGAGGGGCGCTACGCCGACGCGATCGAGGACTTCCGCCGCGCCCTCGAGAAAGACGAGCGCGACGTGTCTGCACGCTTTCGCTACGCGGTGGCGCTGCGTCGTGGGCGCCACTTCGACGAGGCCTCCACCGAGTTCGAGCACGTTGCCCAGGCCGACAAGGACTTCCCCGGCCTCGCCCTCGAGCGCGGCCTCATGTTCGAGCAATCCGGGAAAGTCGAAGACGCGCTCGCGCAGTTCGAGGGCGCCCTCAAGAAGGCTCCCGACGACCCGGACCTGCAGCTCCGTGTCGCGAGCATGTACGTCGTCGTGGGCCGAAACGACGACGGTCTCGCAATCCTCAAGAAGGTCCTGCAGGCGCGGCCCAACAGCGCGGAAGCGGCGCATTTCATGGGGCGCGCGCTCTTCGGCAAGTCGCGTGGGAACACCGAGGTGGAGGCGCTGAGGAACCTGAAACGCGCCGTCGAGCTCGACAAGAACCGGGCCGAATTTCACTTGTACTATGCATGGGCTGCGAACGAGGCGAACCCGCCGCAGCTCGACCTCGCGCGGGCCGAGCTCGAGGTGGCGCTGCGCGTCGACCGCTTGCTGCCCGAGGCCTACTGGCAGCGCGCCATCGTGCTTCGCAGGCTCTCGGCGATCGACGACGCCCTCGACGACGTCTCGCGCGCGCTCGCGCTCAAGCCCACGCTCACCGAGGGGCAGGCGACCCTCGCCGAGTGCCTCGAGGACAAGAAAGAGTTCAAGAAGGCCCTCGACGCTTGGCGCAAAGCGCTCGAGGCTCCGAACGCGCAGCCCGAGTGGCACTACCGCTTCGCACGCTTGCTCGTCGACGAGCGCCGCGCGAAGGACGCCCTCGAGCATGCGGTCTTCGCGGCGAGCGAAGGACAGAAGCGTCAAGGCAAGCCCGGGTGGCTCGCGCCGGCCTCTTTCCTCGCCGGTGAGCTGCTCGTGGCGGCGAAGCGCGAGACCGAGGCACGGCCGTTCCTCGAGCGTTTCCTCGAGTCGGCGCCGCGCAAAGATCCGGATCGCGCCGCTGCGGAGAAGATGCTCGCGGGCTTGCGGTGAGCCGTTGGTTCGATCGCCTGCGGTCGTGGCGCAAGCCGATTGAGGCGGCCTCGGAGTCCGCACCGGAGGTGCCCGAGGAGCTCCTGCGTCGCTTGCGGCTCGAAGCCGCGCGCGTCGCCGACGGCGTGATGAGCGGATTTCATGCGAGCGCGCGCCTCGGCCGCGGCGTCGAGTTCGCGGGGTTTCGCGCATACGTTCCGGGGGATGACCTGCGCTTCCTCGATCGGCGTCGCAGCCTCTCCGAGGCGGGCTTGCTCGTGCGCCAGTACGAGGTCGAGCAAGACCGCGCGCTCCTCGCGGTCGTCGACGCGAGCGCTACGATGGCCGACGAGAATCGCGCGTGGGCCGAGGTCGTCTCGGCGGCGCTTGTTCGCATCGCCGTCGCGCAGGGCGATTTGGCATCGGTCGGCGTGATCGCGATCCGCCCGCGCGTGAGCGGTTTCCTGCGGGGAAAACAGGCGTTCGAGCGCGCCACGGAGCTCTTTGTCGCGGCGCACGCCGAGCCCGCCGGAGCCGTGGCGGGCCCCGACTACGCGTTCGAGGGGGCGGTCCGTCGCGTCGCCGCGTGCGCCGGGTGGCTCGTCCTCGTGAGCGACCTCCTCGACGAAGATCCGCCGTTGCTCGCCCTCGCCACGGAGGCCCGCGCACGCGGGGCGCGCGTGGTCGCCCTGCGCCTCGAGACCGCGCGCGAACGCGACTTCTCGTTCGGAGCGAGCGCGCGGCTGCGTGACCCGGAGTCCGGCGTGCGCGTGGAGACCTTCGGCCCAGCCGCCCGCGAGCGCTACCTGGCGGCGCGCCGCGCACACCGTGAGCGGATCGACGCCTTGCTCCTCGCCCGCGGCGTGCTCGTCGTCGACGCGTGGACCGACGCCAAGCCGGAGGTCGCGCTCGTCCGCGTGCTCGAGGCCATCGCGTCGCACGTGCGGGCCGCATGAGCGCGAGGGGCATGATGATTCATGTAAGGCGTGAACCATGCGCGGTATGTGATCGACGGCGCGGCGTCGGGCGACGAGCAAAAAACCGGTTGCGCCGCGGCGAACAACGGGGGAGGAGAGAGTCGTGAGCGCGTCGCGTATTGGATTCATCGGGTTCGGAAAGTTCGGTCGCGCGTTCGCTGCGCTCCTCGAAGAGGCGGGCCTCGCGGTCCGGTTCCATGACCCGCATGCCCACGACGACGGCGACCCGCGGCGGATCTCCTCGCTCGGCGAGCTCGCCGCGTGGTCCGAGGTGGTCGTGCTCGCGACGCCGGCGCTGGCCATGCGTGCGGTGCTCGAAGCGCTGCGTCCCTTTCTCACGCCGGACCACGTCGTCCTCGACGTCGCGAGCGTGAAGCTCCTGCCGTGGCGTGCGCTTTCGGACGTGCTCGGTGAGGAGATTCCCTGGGTCGCGACGCATCCGCTCTTCGGTCCCGTGAGCCTCGCGCGCGCGGAGCGGCCGCTCCGTGTGGTGGTGTGCCCGCAGCCGCGCTTCCCGGTGACGCAAGCGCTCGTCGAAGAGCTCTTCGAGCGCGTCGGGTGCACCATCGTCCGCCGTGACGCGGACGATCACGACCGGGGCATGGCCGATACGCACGCGCTCGCGTTCTTCGTCGCCAAGGGCGTGCTCG
>CAIOHM010000188.1 GCA_903858055.1 uncultured delta proteobacterium | reverse complement strand
CTCGTGCCGGTGGCTCCGCTCTCGTCCGCGCAGCGCGCGGGTATGACGTCGGCTATCAACGGTATTACGCCGAAAGGGGCGACGCCGCTCGTCGGCGGAACCACCGTGGCGTACGAGCACTTGAACCCGAACCGCCCAGGCTTCGATCTGCCGAAGCGTCGCTTCCTCGTGCTGGTCTCGGACGGCGCTGAAACGTGCGCCCCCAGCGCGGTTTCGGGCTTCCTCGCGACCACCGTCGACCAAGCGCGCAGCGTGGGCATTCGCACGTTCGTCGTAGGCGCGCCCGGCAGCGAGAGCGCGCGCTCGATGCTCAGCGAAATCGCCTACCGCGGCGGCACCGCCTCCTCCTCGTCGTGCAGCCACGGCGCGAGCGCCGCGAATACCGGCGACTGCCACGTGGACCTCACGCAGTCCGGCGCGAACTTCGGCACCGCCCTCTCGGCGTCGCTGCTTCAAGCGTCTCGCCTCGCGATCCCGTGCGAGGTCGAGCTGCCCGCGAACATCGACGAACGCGTCGTGGACTTCGATCGCGCGGTCGTGCGAGTCACCTCCTCGACGGGCCAGGTGACGCGCGTCCTCGAAGATCGCACGGCGTGGTGCGACTACGGGGCGAACGGCTGGCAGTACGAAGACGGGCGCGCGCGCATCGTGCTGTGCGGCGCGGCGTGCGACGCGCTCCGTGCGGACCGCGGCGCGAAGGTCTCCGTGGAGCTCGGCTGCCGCGCCGGGGGCACACCCACGCGCTGAAGGTGCGTGTAGATTGCATGCGTAAGCGTGCCGCTCGTTGACTCGCAGCGTCATCACGCTGGAATTCGCGGGCCCTCCGCGCTCGTGAACGTGCATGTAAGCGCGTCGGGGGTGGTGCGTGCAGACGTCACGTGATCAGCGTGGGGCGCTGCGTCGCCGACCTCCATAGAGCGCTTCCATACGAGCTCTCGGAGGAGGGCTCCGCACGCCGTCGCACATCCGCAGTCTGGGGATAACCCGTGATCAAAACGTGAACAGCCTGTGCAAAAACCAGGGAAAAGCTGTTCAAGCAGAATCGCGCGTTCAGTCTCCGAACGAAATCCCTACATGTCGGGAAGGCGGCGGTCGTTTGCATACTGCATCTTGTGCGTCTTTTTCTTGTCGGCCCCAAGATGTTGTGGTTCTCATGGGCCCAGGAAACGACGCCACGCGACTGGCGCCGTCTCGTGCGGGCGCTATGCTCGACGCTTGTTCAGTGTCTTGTGCAGCTTGAAGTTCGGTTCGAAGCGCGCCGTTTGCGGGCGATGAACCGGGATCGCATGTTCAGGTAGGGGCGGCGCCTTCGAGGCGCGTCGGCCCGGGAGCGGTGACCACCGCAAGGTGGGGTCGCCGAGGTCCGTGTCGCTCCGCAGGGGGCTGCGGGCGAGGGCCAACGAGATTCCGTGGGCGGGTTTGGGCGAACAACAACGTTGCAGCGCCGGTGGCGCTGTCGGTTTTTAGCGAGGAAATCATGTCGGAAGTGTCGGGTTCGGTCGGGGCAAAGGGCGCGAAGATGAAGGCAGACGCGAAGGCGCTGAAGAAGAAGGGCGCGTCGGCCGTGGCGGCGCAGGTGGGCGTGGCGCTCGATCGCCGCTTCACCAAGATCGGCGTCGACCCGCTCGACGAGGTCACCTACGAGCGCCGCTCGTCGATGATCACCAACCCGGACGGCTCCATCGTCTTCAAGATGGAAGGCGCCGAGATCCCCGCGGCTTGGAGCCAGCTCGCGACCGACATCGTCATCTCCAAGTACTTCCGCAAGGCGGGCCTCCACGGCAAGAAGGAGCTCGGCGAGACGAGCGTCCGCATGGTCGTGAGCCGCATCGCGAAGACCATCCGTCAGGCCGGTGAGCGCTTCGGTGGCTACTTCGCCACCGCCGCCGTCGCGGACACCTTCGAGGCGGAGCTCGCGCACATCCTCGTGAACCAGATCGGCGCGTTCAACAGCCCCGTGTGGTTCAACTGCGGCCTCTGGCACGCGTACGGCATCGAGGGTTCGGGCGGCAACTACGCCTTCGACTTCAAGAAGGAAGCCGTCGTCGAGACCAAGAACGCCTACGAGCGTCCGCAGTGCTCGGCTTGCTTCATCCAGTCGGCGCAAGACGACCTCATGGGCATGTACGAGCTCATCAAGTCCGAGGCGCGCCTCTTCAAGTACGGTTCGGGCACCGGCTCGAACTTCAGCGCGATCCGCGGCAAGCAGGAGAAGCTCTCGGGCGGCGGTACGTCGTCGGGCCTCATGAGCTTCCTCGAGGTCTTCGACCGCGCCGCCGGCGCCACGAAGTCGGGCGGCACCACGCGCCGCGCCGCCAAGATGGTCTGCCTCGACATGGACCACCCCGAGATCGTCGACTTCATCCAGTGGAAGGTCCGCGAGGAGAAGAAGGCTCAGGCCCTCATCGCGGCCGGCTACTCGAGCGACTTCAACGGCGAAGCCTACCACACCATCAGCGGCCAGAACTCGAACAACTCCGTGCGCATCACGGACGAGTTCATGAAGGCCGTGCAGACCAACGGCAAGTGGCAGACCCGCGCACGCACGACGGGCGAGGTGATCGACACGCTCGAAGCGCGTGACCTCTGGCGCATGATCGCCGAGAGCGCGTGGGGCTGCGCGGACCCGGGCGTGCAGTACGACACGACGATCAACAAGTGGCACACGTGCCCGAACACGGACCGCATCAACGCGTCGAACCCGTGCTCCGAGTACATGTTCCTCGACGACTCGGCCTGCAACCTCTCGTCGGTCAACCTCACGAAGTTCCTCGTGCAGAATGCAGACGGTTCGCTCGGCTTCGACGTCGACGGCTACCGCCACGCCTGCCGCGTGCTCTTCATGGCCCAGGAGATCCTCGTCGATCTCTCGAGCTACCCGACGCCGCGTATCGCGCAGAACTCGCACGACTACCGTCCGCTCGGCCTCGGCTACGCGAACCTCGGCTCGCTCCTCATGCAGATGGGCGTCTCCTACGACAGCGACCGCGGTCGCGCGATCGCGGCGGCGCTCACGGCGGTCATGTGCGGCCAGGCCTACAAGACCTCCGCCGACATCGCCGCGACGAAGGGCCCCTTCGCCGGCTTCGCCAAGAACCGCGAGCCCATGCTCCGCGTCATGGGCATGCACCGCGAGGCGGCGATCGCCATCAACCGTGACCAGTGCCCCGAGGCCCTCTACCGCTCGGCGGTGGAAGACTGGGACAACGCCGTTCGCCTCGGTGAGAAGCACGGCTACCGCAACGCGCAGGCCACCGTGCTCGCGCCGACCGGCACCATCGGCCTCCTCATGGACTGCGACACCACGGGCATCGAGCCCGACTTCGCGCTCGTCAAGTTCAAGAAGCTCGCCGGCGGCGGCTACTTCAAGATCGTCAACCAGTCGGTGCCCGACGCGCTCCGCAACCTCGGCTACTCGGAGCACGAGACCCAGGAGATCGTCGCGTACATCAGCGGCACGAACACGCTCCTCACCGCTCCGCACGTGAACCGCCGCTCGCTCAAGGAGAAGGGCTTCACGGACGCCGACCTCACCAAGATCGAGAACGCGATCCCCGGCGTCTTCGACCTCTCGCAGGCCTTCGCCTCGTGGGTCGTCGGCGACGAGCTCTTCGATCGCCTCGGCATCGCGAAGGAAGTCCGCACGAAGAAGGGCTTCAGCCTCCTCGAGCACCTCGGCTTCACCGCGGCGCAGACCCGCGAAGCGAGCGACGTCATCGTCGGCCGCATGATGATCGAGGGCGCGCCCTACCTCAAGGAAGAGCACCTCTCGGTGTTCGACTGCGCGAACCGCTGCGGCAAGAACGGCAAGCGCTACCTCGAGCCGATGGCCCACGTGAAGATGATGGCCGCGACGCAGCCCTTCCTCTCGGGCGCGATCTCCAAGACCGTCAACCTCCCGAACGACGCGAGCATCGAAGAGGTCGCGCGCATCTACGAAGAGGGTTGGAAGCTCGGCCTCAAGGCCGTGGCGCTCTACCGCGACGGATGCAAGGCGAGCCAGCCGCTCAACACCTCCTCCGACGAGAAGAAGGACGAGAAGAAGGCGGAAGCCAAGGCGACCACGGCGACCGACGCGGCCCTCGTGCCGATGCCGAAGACCGCCGCCCCGCAAGATCAAACGCAGCTCGCGCTCCCGCTCTCGCGTCCGCACGGCCTCCGCGTGCGCCTGCCGAAGAAGCGCTCGGGCTTCACGCAAGAGGCCACCGTCGGCGGTCACAAGATCTTCCTCCGCACGGGCGAGTACGAAGACGGCACGCTCGGTGAGATCTTCATCGACATGCACAAGGAGGGCGCCGCCTTCCGCTCGCTCATGAACTGCTTCGCCATGAGCGTCTCCATCGGCCTCCAGTACGGCGTGCCGCTCGAGACCTACGTCGACCAGTTCACCTTCACGCGCTTCGAGCCGCAGGGCACCGTCGAGGGTCACCCGAACGTCAAGCTCTCGACCTCCATCGTCGACTACATGTTCCGCGTGCTCGGCGTGGAGTACCTGCGCCGCTACGACCTCGCGCACGTCAAGCCCGAGGAGACGCAGACCCCGGTGGCGAGCGCCCTCGACGTGCCGCAGCTCGAGGCCGCACCCGCGAGCCTCGCGCACACCAAGACCGCCACGGCCCGCAGTGCGGCGATGGCCGAAGGGCTCGAGCAAGGCGCGGGCTCCACGCTCGACGCGCACCTCGACGCGATGATGGGCGACGCCCCCGTCTGCGACGTGTGTGGTCACATCACCGTCCGCAACGGCGCTTGCTACAAGTGCCTGAACTGCGGCAACTCGATGGGCTGCTCGTGATCACGGGGCGGCTGGGTCCTGAGCCCAGCCGCCGCAACCCGTGGCGCGACTCTGCTGAGCCCAGCCGCCGGCAGGGGCGAGGCGTGCCCGGTCCCGAGCCCCTCGCCCGGTAGGCGCCACGCTTCGTGGGCGAACGATGAACGAGAAGACGCTGGGTCCCTCACGGGGCCTGGCGTTCTTCGTTTGGGCCGCGTTTTCTCGGGTGTGCGGAGCGTTGCCTCGGGTGACGCAGCGGGGGTGCACTTCTGCGTCAGGGGTGCATTCGGTCTCGCGCGCTCCGCCCGGAGCCCCTCGGGCGGCAGCTTTGCGCTAGCTTCCACGTTCCTTGCGCTCTACGCCGGGGGATAGCCATGAAGATCGCTTGTGATTCCTGTGGGGCGAAATACACGATCGCCGACGAGAACGTCTCGGGGAAGACCGTCAAGATTCGCTGCAAGAAGTGCGGCGCCACGATGGTCATCGACGGCCACGCGGTCGGCGCGAGCGCAGCGGCGGCCATCTCCTCGGGGCCCGCAGCGCCAAGCGCCGAGCTTCCGTCCTCGTGGATGATTCACTCGGGCGAGGGCGCGCAAGAGACCGTCACGGCCGACCAAGTCGTGGAGCGGTACCGCAACGGGAGCCTCGACGGCTCGGCGTACGTCTGGCGCGAAGGCATGGCCGACTGGAAGCTGCTTCGCGACGTACCGGAACTGTTTTCCGTATGTGTTGCGTCCGTGGGTGCTGCGGTGCCGCCCGCTGCGGCGTCTCGTCCGGTCGAATCCGCGCGTCGCGCCTCGTCGCCGCCGCTCAGCGCACCGATCGAATCGAGCTCCGAAGGCGCCACGGCGGCGCACGAGGTGCCCGCGCCCGCACCGGCTCCCGCGGCGGTTGCCGTGGCCGAGGCCCCGCGCGGTGCACTTTCGGATCTCGTCGCCCAGAGCGCGACGCCCTCGACCGCGCCGCAAGCGACCGCTCCCCTCACGGGCCAGCGCAACGACAACAGCGTGCTCTTCTCGCTCGCGTCGCTCTCGCAGAACGCCCCCGGAGGCGCACCGGCGGCCGCGGGCAGCGACCAATCGGGTCTCATCGACATGCGCGCGCTCGCGCAAATCGCCCCGAAGGCGGCGCCGAGCGGCCCCAAGGTCGACGACATCATGAACCTCTCGGCTGGCGGCCTCTTCGGGGGCGGCGCCGTCTCGCCGGTCATGACCCAGACCTACCAGGCCGTGCAGGCTCCGGCGGGCGCGGCGGCGGCGGGCGGCGGGCTCTCGCCCAAGGTGCTCGGTCTCGCCGTGGGCGGAGGTGCGCTCGTCGTGGCCCTCGTGGGCGGCGGCCTGTTCTTCGCACTTCGCAAGAGCGACTCGGCGCCGGCGTCGCCGGTCGTGGCCGCGGTCGAAGCTCCCCCCATCGCGGTTACGCCCGCACCCACGCCGCCTGCCGCGCCGACCGAAGCTCCTGCCGCCGCGGCCCCAACCCCGCCGCCCGCAGCGGTGCCTGCTCCCGCGGCTCCGGTTGCAGCGAAGGCTCCGAAGACCGCGGCTCCGCCTCCTGTCGCGGCCCCGGCTCCGACCCCGTCGAAGGGCGGCGTCTCGAGCAACGCGGCGGCGGCGGCGCTCTTTGGTCCCGGCGGTGCGGCGAGCAAGCCCGCACCGACCCCAGCCCCCGCGCCGGCCGCGAAAGCCCAGCCCGCGGCAACCCCTGCTTCGCTCGAGAGCGCCATGGCCGCTTCGGCCACGAAGGCGGGCGGCGCGGCTCCCGCAGCCAAGGCGGCTCCGGCTCCCGCGGCGAGCGGCGCGGCGTTCGATCGCGGCGCGGCGGCGGCGGCGTTGCGCACGGTCGCCGACGGCGTGGCATCGTGTCGCCGTCCGAGCGGCCCGAACGGCGACGGCCACGTCACCGTGACCTTCCGCAACGACGGCGCCGTGGACCATGTCGAGGTCGACCGCCCGCCGTACCAGGGCACGCCCGTGGGCGCGTGCGTGGCGTCGAAGTTCAAGCTCGCGCGGGTGCCTGCCTTCGGCGGCGCGCCCATCACGGTGGGCAAGAGCTTCTCGATCGACTGACGCGTGCGAGGCTTCGCGCTCCTCATCGCCTTCGGTGCGGTGTTCCTCCTCGGCGTCCGCGTGGGCTTTCAGCTTCGCGGTCGCCGATGATCGTTCGTAGGCTCACCGGGTTCGCGCTCGCCCTCGCGATCGTGCTCCTCGTTCGCCCATGTGAAGCTTCTTGTGAGGAGATGTCCTGGGATTTGCGAGATGTCCTCCGTGAGCTCGTGGTCGCGCGCGTGGGGCAGGCGGGCCCTCTCGCCGCGTCGCAAGTCGATGCGCGCCTCCGAGGACGAGGCTTGCCCTTCACGAAGCCCATCTTTCGCTTCGCGCGGGGCACGAACCTCGCGCGCGTCGCGGTGGGGGAGCAGCCGCACGACCTCGCGCCCTGCGAGGTCAGCGAGGTCTTTCACGACGTGCCGTCGCCGGAGGGGCCCGTGAGCGTCGCGGCGGCCCTCCGCGTGGAGAGCGCCGTGCTCGCGTTCGACGCCGAAGAGGAGCCGTCTGCCTGGCGTGTGCTGGCCCGCGTGCGCGAAGGGGTCCCGCTCGAGGCCTTCGAGATCGTCGTTGGGGGGCCGCAGGGCGCGGCACGACGTCATGCGCTGCGCCGCGAGGGGAGCACCTTGCGCGCGAGCGTTCCACGGGGCGCGCTCGAGGGTCCCGTGACGATGCAGATCGTCGCGCAGACGCCGCTGGGGCCTGAAGTGATCGCCGAGCTGCGCACGACGACTCCGACCTTGGCGCCCGAGATCGTCGCCCCCGCGCCAGGAGCGCGCGCCGAGTCGCTGATCGATGCGCTGAACGCTGCGCGCGCGAACCTCGGTGTGCCGAAGCTCCAGGAGG
>CAIOHM010000187.1 GCA_903858055.1 uncultured delta proteobacterium | reverse complement strand
GCTACGGCGGGGTCCTCGAGCCCATGCACCGACTCGTGATCACCCTCGAGCACCCCGAGCGCGAAATCGCTCGCCTCGAGGAGGCTCGTGTCGATGCGATGCGACTTCGGATCACGGAAAACCTCGAGGCCTCGCTCGCCGCCGGCTACTGGCTTCGCTTCGCGCGCGTCCTCGCGCACCCGCACGGCGACGACCACGCGCTCTTCCGCGTGCTCGACGGCGTGCTCGAGCTCCTCGAAGGTCAGCCGACGTCGGCCGGGAACCTCGAGCACCTCGTGCCCTTCGCGATGCTCGCGGCCGTGGGCTACGCAATCGAGCTCGACTCCTGTATTTCGTGCGGGAAGCCGTGCCCGCCCGAGCGCCCGAGCGGCGTCGACGGGCGGCGCGGCGGCCTCTTGTGCCGTGCGTGCGGCTACGCCTCCACCGTGCTCACCGCTGCGCATCGTGAGGTGCTCCGCGAGGCGCAGCGCGGCGTCTTTCTCGAGGTCACAGGCGACGACCGCGCGCTCCTCGCTCGCCTCGCCCAGGACGTCGTCGTGCAGCACCTGGGCCGCAGCGTGCGCTGAAGCGAAGGGCGACGGCAGCCTGCTAGAGGGCGGAGAGCTCGGCCATCGCGGGGACGTCCGCCCCGAACACCGGCTGGAGCGCGAGAAAAGCAGGGTCCGGAGCCTCGGCGCCCGCAAGCCAAACGCAGCGCGCGCCGAGTTCGATCGTACCGAAGCTCGCGCTCTTGCATGCGAGGTCGTGCATCGACGTACGCCAGTCGCTCGCGTAGCGGCGCGCGACGAAGGCGACGTCATCGGCGAACAAGGAGGGCAGGGGGCGCACCTCGCCCGAGGAGGGACTCACGCCGGCCGGGCCGAACGAGGCGTCGTGTTGGTAGGCGTCTTCGGTCTCGCTGCGGGCGGCGGCGATGGAGGTCGTGCGCAGCAGCGGCGCGTGCACCTCGCTCGTGAACGCGGCCTCGTAGTCGGCCTGCACGCGAACGGCGGGGTACGTGAAAAGACGGGGCTCCGCGCGGTAGCGGGTCACCGGTCGCGTGCGGGTGCGAAACTGGGTGCGGTACTTCGTGACCGGTCTCGAGCGGGTCTCGGTGCGGTAATCGGTCACGGGCGAGCTGCGGCCGTTGACGTACGCGTAACGCGTGTAGGGTACACGTTCGGAGTAGTACTCGGTGTCCGTGTAGGGCTCTTGGTAGCTCTCCTGGTACGTCTCCGTATCCATGTAGGGGACCTGCTCGGTCCACGGCTGCGAGCGCATGGTCGGCGTGCGCGTGACCGCGTAGCGCACGTACCCGGCGACGGTGATCTCGAGCGCGGCCGGTGCCGCCGGGTCGAAGAGCGACCCCTTCGAAATCGAGGAAAATACCGAGGTGCGGAGGGACTCGAGGAGCGCGGGGCTCACACCTTGCAGGCTGCCCGCGAGCTCGACGCGCGACACCTGGTGCGGCAACGCGATGTGCGCCGCGGGGCTCGCGCCCATGGCGACGCAGCTGCGCTCGGCGAGGCCGCGAGCATAGGGGCCGATCTCGCGCGTGCTGGCTTCGAGCTGGAGGCATCGGCCCTGCGTGTGCTGTGCGACGCGGGCGCCGACCGCATTTCGAAGGGCTGTGAGGAGGCCGCAGCGGAGCCCCGGCTCCCGCGGGATCTTGGCGAGGTCGAGGTAGCGACCCTTCGCCGCGAGCACGTCGACTCGGCCGAGGGCTTCCGCGCGGAGCCCCTCTTCGAGCGAGGAAAAACGCAGCCCTTCCGTGCCCTTCAGCGGCTCGCTCCACTGGTCGACGCGGCCGCAGAGCTCGTAGGTGCTCCGCCACGCGACCTCGTGGTTCCCCGTGAGTTCGGCCTGCTCCGCGGCGGTCAGCAGCTCCGAGGTGAGCCGTCGCCGTGCTTCGCGCCGCTCGTTTCGCGCCTCTTCGTCGTTGGGGTCGCTCGCGAGGGCTTCGTCGTAGAGGTCGATCGCGCGGCGCGCGTCGCCGGCCTCGAGCGCCGACCGAGCTTGGCTGCGCGAGCCGTGGCACGCGGCGATCGAGGCGAGGGAGAGAAGGCAGGCGAGGGCGCGGGCGCGAGGGGGCATGGCGTTCGGTCTTGGACGGCGGGAGACACGGCCGGATTCAAGCAGAACACGGGCCGGGTCGGCAGGGCGGTGCCTTCGCGGACGTTGGATCGATCCGGCGGCGCGGCGACGAGCTCTCCGACACCCGATGGCAAGAGTGTGGGTGCAAGTATCGGTTAATGTCGTACACTTTCCTCTTGCACTTACCTTTCGTCAAGCTAGCGCAGCGCCCAGGTTCACCGCCGAAGCCTCGCAGCGCTCGGCGTCTTCACCGGAGGCTCGCATGGCTCGCTCGTTCGTCTCGCGTCTTGCTCCCGTCGCTCTCTCCCTCGCCCTTGCCGCCTGCGGTTCGGCGCCCGACGCCGCGGTCGACGACACGGAGGCGGTCGCGGCGGAGGACCTCGCGAGCAGCGAAGACGCGCTCGGCGGCACGGTGCTCGACATGACGACCGTCTCGCAGGGCGGCCGCGGCAGCGCCCACGCGCACCACTGCTACCTCGCGGCGTGCACCACGGTCTTCAACTTCCTCACGAAGTCCACGCTCTCGATGGACGCCGCCTGGGTGCGCTCGGGGCAGACGATGCCACCAACGGATCGCGTGCGCACGACCTTCACGAAGATCGGCCTCCCGTCGACGCTCGGGTACATGGCCGCGGTGAGTTACACGGCGAGCGCGACGCAGCTGAAGGCCATCGGGACCTCGATCGCCAACGGCTGGCCCGTCGTGATCGGCATCGGGTCGAAGGGCACCTCCGCCGCGGAAATCGGCCACTACATCGTGCTCGGCGGCGTCGACAGCGTGACGAACCCCACGAAGTTCGTGCTCCTCGACCCGTGGAACGCGCCCGTGAACGACCGCGGCGTGATGGTCCCCGTTCCCAAAGCGGGCGCTCCCGTCACGGGCCTCCGGGCCTCGCGGAGCTGGGTCGCCCTCGAGGTCTACTTCGCGAAGAGCTACAAGACGAAGCGCCCCTGACCGCGCGAAACGCCCCGCTCGCGATCGCGCTTTTCGAGGACGCCTGCTAGGTCGCGCTCCCATGGTCGTTCGTCTTCGCCTCGCGCTCGCCGTCGCCGCCCTCTCTCTCGTGGCGTCGGCATGCGACAAGGCGCCGCCCGTAGCCCAAGCGACGCCGTGGACCGCGGCCGATCACGAGCGTTTGCCCGGAGAAGACGACGCGCCCGCGGCGTCGCGTCGCACGATGACCCTCGCCGAGCAAGTGTGGGGGCAGCGGTGCGTGGCGTGCCACGGCGCAAACGGGCAGGGCACGGGCATGGCCGCCGTCCCCAACTTCGCGAGCGCCGCGTGGCAGGCATCGCGCAAAGACGAAGAGCTCGTCGCGTCGATCCTCCATGGGCGCGGCGCGATGCCGAAGTTCGATCTCCCCGAGGGCACCGTGAAGGAGCTCGTGGCGGCCGTGCGGTCGCTCGCTCGTTGAAGGTGGCCGTCACGTAGGCGTGGTCACGCGCGCCGCGGCGATGAGCGCGCGCGACACCGGATGCGCGGCAGCTTGCAGCAGATCCGCCGTGGGTCCTTCTTCGACGAGGCGGCCCGCGTCGACCACGCCGAGGCGCTCGCTCACGCCGAGGAGACCGAAGTCGTGCGCGACCACGACGATGCTCATGCCGCGTTCTTTGAGGCGTGCGAGGACCGTTGCGAGCTCGTGGCGAGCGAGCGGATCGAGGCTCGCGGTGGGCTCGTCGAGGAGCAGCACGCGTGGCTCGAGGACGAGCGCGCGGGCGAGCGCGACCCGTTGACGCTGACCATGCGAAAGCGCCGCGGGCGCGGACGACGCGAACGCGCCGACACCGAGCTCGTCGAGGCAGCGCATCGCGATCGCTTCGGCAGAATCCTTGGGTTCGCCGCGCGTGAGGCGCAGCGCGAGGACGCAGTTCTCGAGCGCGCTCAGGTGCGGGAAGAGCTCGTGCGTCTGGAAGACGAAGCCAAGCGAGCGGGCGTCGCCGGGCACGTGTGCGGATTCGTCGACGTGGACGCTCCCGCTCGCGAGGGGGTCGAGCCCGGCGAGGGCACGAAGGAGCGTCGACTTGCCGGCGCCGGAGGGCCCGATCACGAGCAAGAGCTCCCCCGCGGCGACGTGGAACGAGACCCCGCTGAGCGCCGTACCCGCGCCTCCGGGACGCTCGACAGCGAGATCCTCGACGACGAGCCTCACGAGGTTTTCTCCAGGGTCCTGAGGTGTTTGCCCAAGCGCGTCTCGAGGCGTCGGCCGAGCGCAGCGACCGGGAGCCCCGCGAGGAAATAGAGCGCGCCGACCGCCAGGCCCGCTTCGAGGAACGCGCCGGTGCTGGTGGCGAGCGTCATGTACGCGCGCGTGAGCTCGGAGACCGTGACGACGGAGACGAGGGCGCTGTCCTTGAGGAGTGCAAGGAAGTCGTTCGTCATGGGGGGCAGGGCGCCGCGCAGCGCGAGGGGGCCGACCACGTGCCGCATCGTCTGCGAACGCGAGAGGCCGAGCATGCGCGCCGCCTCCGCGAGGCTCGCCGGAACGCTGAGAATTCCCGCGCGAACGTTCTCGGCTTCCGAGGCGGCGTAGTTCAAGCCGAGGCCGAGGACACCAGCCGTGAGCGGGGCGAGCGTCACGCCGAGCTGCGGGAGGCCGAAGTAGAGCACCGAGAGTTGCAGGAACACGGGCGTACCGCGGACGACCTCGACGTAAGCCCGCGCTGCCGCGCGCAGCGGCCGCACACCGAAGAGCTGCGCACCGGCCAGAGCAACGCCGAGCGGAACGGCGATCACCATGGCCAGCACCGCCACGAGGATCGTCACCGCAAGGCCCCGCGCGAGGAGCGGTGCCCCGCGGGCGATCGCGGAAAGACGAGCAAATCGCCTGGTCGAGGCCGCGTGGCTCGCGTTCCAGCGCGCCTCTTCGACCGCGGCAGGCACCTCTCCGACGACGCGCGCGACGGCGTGATTCGGCTGCGAGAGCAGTCCCCACCGCGCGTAGATCCGTGCCGCTTCGCCGCTCGCGAGGACGTCGTCCAGGGCCATGATGAGCGCGTTGCGAAGAGGGCTCTCGGACGCGGCGACGGCCCCGCGGTAACGCGTGGTGAATGCGGTCGGCGTGAGGGCGAGCTCCCGGTGCGTCGCGCCGTAGTAGCGCGCGACGGGCTCGTCCACGAAGACGGCTCGCGTGCGTCCGAGCAGCAAATCTTCGAACATATCGCCTTGGCCGCCGTCGTACGTGGCCACGCGCGCGCCGCCCTTGCGGAGGAGCGATTCGGCGAGCGTGTGCGGCAGCGTGCCCACGGCTTCACCCGCGATGCGTTCGAGCTCGGGCTCGGCTTCTTGGCGCCGCCAGGTCCAGCACTCGCGCGCCACGTAATACGGAGCGGTCAGCGTGACGTTGCGCCCGACGAGGACGCTCTCGTCGAGGCCGTTGAGCGCGAGGTCGGCGTCGCCGCGCTCGACGAGGTCCGTGAGCCGCGCGTAATCACCGCGCACCGTGCGCACCGACGTCGACTCTCCCAGTCGTTTCCTGCGTTTGCTGCGATGGCATGCACGAGCTCCACTTCGAAGCCGACGTTCGCCGTCGGGTCGTGCGGGTCCGCGAAGGCGTACGGTGCACCCCCGGTCGGGTCGACGGCCCAGCGCAGTTCGGCCGCGCGGGCGCTGCGCGCGCCGAGCATCGCGGCGGCGCACACCACGAGCTTCGCTCCGAGACGCGCGGCGCCGAGCCGTGGCGTCATCCGAGCGGCTTGCGTCGCTTCTGGAGCGAGTCGGCCGCGCGCTCGCGGCGAAGCGCCAGGGGGAGCGTGCTCCAGCGCGTCGACCGCACGGCGCCCGCGAGCGCGCGGCGGGTGTG
>CAIOHM010000186.1 GCA_903858055.1 uncultured delta proteobacterium | reverse complement strand
GGTGAAGGCTGCGTTCTTCGCGATCTTCTCGACGATCTCGGCGGCGCTGAGGAGCGGCTGCGTGTGCACGAGCTTCGCGGCGACGCCGTTGGCCGAGAAACTCCCGGTCGCCGCGCGGTAGACGAGTGCGATGGCGACGGTGGCAACGAGCGCAGGTCCGGTCGCCAAGGCGGCGTGCCGTGCACGTTGAAGGCGCGCATTTCCTGAGGCTTCGGCGGCGAAAGCAAACACGGCCACGGTCGCGGAGAGCACGAGGAACTCGGGACGCACGAGCACGCCGAAGAGCCCCGCGACGCCCACGCGCCGCCACGAAGCCGACGAGGGTTCCGCGAGCGCCTCGCTCGCGGTCGCCACGTGGAACGCAAAGGCCGTGAAAACGAGCGGCAGCTCCATGCCCGAGAGTGCGTGCCACAGGAACGGGCCGTCGACGCCCAGCACCAGGGCCCCGAGCCATGGAGCGGCGACGTGCACGCGCGCGAGCGGGCGCTCGAGCGCCGCAAAACCTGCCACCACGCACGCGACGGCGATGACCCGTGACGCGGGCATGAGCGCGAGGCCGGTGGCGCCGAGCTTCCACGCCACCGCGAGCAGCGCAGGCCACAGGAGGCTCGTGCCGCCGCTGGAGACGCCGTCGCCGGGGATCCATGTGAGCGGAAACCCAAGCGCGAGGCTCCGTGCGTAATCGGCGTGGATGAACACGTCGTCGAGGGGCGCCGACCACTCGCCGGCGGCGCGCGCGAGTGCCTCGCGGGAAAAGAGCCACGCCTGGGTGCCGAAGATCAGGGCGACGAACGCGAGGTACATCGCACGCGCCGGCGCGCGCATGGTCGCGGAATCCCTCTTCATGGCGCCGAGCGGATCGACTCGGGCGCCGGGCAGCGCTGCGCCCAGTCGCGGAGGAAGTGGCTGAAGACCGCCGCGGTCGGGCGCACCTCCGTTTGGTCCTTCGCGATGTCGGCCGGCGACGAGATGGTGTCGACGGGGACGATCGGCCCGAGGGTCTCGCCGCTCGCGCTCACCGCGAAGAACTCGCCGATGGCGTCGAGGCCGTGGATCGCCGCGCCCGCACGCGTGGGCGACGACCAATGCGGCGACGTGCGCTGACCGCCGAGCGTGTGCCAGCGTGCGGAAGGGGGCAACGTGCGCAGAGGTTCGGACGCCGAGAGGACCGCGAGGAGCAGCGTCGCGACATCGTTCTGCGAGAGGGGCATCGCCGCCAGCGCGGCTTGAGCGCGATCGAGCGCCGCGTGGACCGCCGCGGGATCGCGGTGGGCCGCGAGGAGCGCCGGCGGCACGTGGAACACGAAGGGGATCTGCGCCTTCGGGCGGAGCTTCGTGCCTGCGTCCTCGTCCCAGAGGAAGTTGTCGGTGGTCGAGTGGTCGGCGTGGGTGACGAAGAGGGTCTCCGCGGCGTCGGGCAGCGCGTCGACGCGGGCGATCGCTTCGCCGAGCACGTGGTCCGTGTACGAGAAGGTCTGCAGGCGCCAGATCTCTTCGCGCGTGAGCGTGCGGCCTTCCGTCGCCGCCGCGACACGCTCGCTCACGCTCTCCGGCATGTCCTGCGGCGGATCGAAGGGCGTGTGGTTCGAGAGCGTCGGAAACACCCACCACGCGAGCTTGCGCGGCGGTGTACGGCCGATGTGGCCAAAGAGCTGCTCGATCATCGCGCGGTCGCTCACGCCCCACACGCCGCGCGGGAGCCCCTCCGGCAGCGTGGTCTCGCCGTGAATGTTGCGCACCCCGTGCAGGCGCAGGAAGTCGTCGACGCCGTCGAAAGAGACCTCGGCGCCGTAGACGAAGTGCACGTCGACGCCGGCCTCGATGAAGAGGTCAGGGAGGCAGCGTACGGGCAGCGCACCGAGGTCGCGGCTCGCGCTGACGTTGAAGCCGATGCTGCCAAGGCCGCACATGAGCGACGTGAAGCCTTGCGAAGAGCGCGAGCCCGCCTGGAAGAGCAGGGGCGCCGTAAGGTCGGCACTCCGGCGCGCGAGGGCCTCGGTGATGAGGCGATTCGTCGTTGGCGCGAGGGCCTCGGGTGCCCGCGGGTTCAACGCATGGAGGTCGTCGGCGCGGTACGACTCGAGCACGAGGTGCACGACGCGGCTCGGCGGCTTCGGCGTGTCGAAGAGCACGCGGCCGAGCTCGACGAACGTCCGGACGATCTCGGGCGCGCGCGGATCTTCGGCCGGGAGCGGGCGACGAAACGGGTGTAGGCTGCAGGCATTCCCCGTCACCGAAGCCGGCGGGTAGCCGAGCATCTGGAGGCCAGGGCCGTCGTTCTCCGCGGGAAAGTCCGCACGCTCGAGGATGCCGAGCAGGCCGAAGCGAACATTCGTGATGTCGCCGGAGACCGGGAGGAAGAACGTGTGGAACGGGGACCCCGTCACGTCGCCGTCGCCGAGGGCCGGGAACCACCCGTGGTACGGGAAGTTCGGAAGCCCTGCGAGGCTCGTGAGCACGCAGCTCATGGCCACGGAGCCCGTGAGCAGCGCGATCGGCTGCCGCTTCGGAAGCACGCGAAGAATTCCGCGCCAAAATCCCATGCAGAGTGCAAAGAGTCCGAGGCCAACCGCGATGGGGCGCGCGTGACGCCCGTAAAGAAACACGCCGAGCGCGCTCGTGATGAAGTTCGTGTCCTTCACGCCGCCCTGCAGATCGAACCACGTGGGGAACGTGCCTCGCTGCATCGAGAACTCGGCGAAGCACGACGAGGTGAAGCCGAGCGCGAGGGCGACGAGCGGCGCAGCGAGAAAGAGCGCGCGGTTCCAGCGCACGCGCGCGCGAAACGCGTTCGGGAAGAGCAGCGGGAGCACAGCGGCGGTGCCGACGACGAAGGTGGTGTCGAAGGTGTCGTGTGCGAGACCCGAGGCGAAGGTCTGCCACTGATGACGACCGAGGCGGGCTTGAGCCTCCGCGAGCGCGAAGCGGCCGGGCGCGAGGACGCACACGAGCGCGACGGCGAGGACGCCCGAATACACGGCTCCCGCCCAAACGTCGTTCAGGCGGGAGGAGGACCCTCGTGGGGCTTCGTGTGCTGGCGATTCCGCGCCAACGACGGGGGTAGGGTGTGCTGCGCTCAAGGCTCGTGGCGTGCCAGGGCGCGCAGCGCGTCGACGATGCCGTCGCGCTGCGGAACCGACGCCTTCTCGAGGTTGTCCGCGAGGCCGATGCCCGGCAGGTGCGCGCCCGCGAGGAGCTTCGGCGGCGCCTGGAGCTCGTAGAAGAGCTCGTCGACGGTGCGGCGAATGAGGTGCTCGCCGAAGTTCGTGATCTCCGTGTCCTCGTTCACGTAGAGCACGCGGCCCGTCTTGCGGATCGACGCGGTGAGCATCGGCCAGTCGTACGGGTGGAGCGAGCGGAGGTCGATGACCTCGACGGAGATGCCCTCCGGCGCGAGGATTTCCGCGGCAGCCGTGCACTCACGGACCATGCGGCCGTAGCAGACCACCGTGACGTGCTCGCCCTCGCGGACCATGCGCGCCTTGCCGAACGGGATGAAGAGGTCGGGCGTGGCGGGCCACTGCGGGACCCACTGGCTGCGATCGCCGATCGGCGCGTCGATCATCTTCGACAGCGTGCGCTCGTCGGGCTCGCCGGGGATCTCTTCGCCGGCCGCGTGCTTCACGCGCATGAGCGCCTTCGGAATCAGCACCATCACCGGGTTCGGGTCGACGATGGCCGAGAGCATGAGGCCGTAGGCGTCGCGCGGCGTGGAGGGCATCACGACCTTCCAGCCGGGGATGCGCGTCGCCTGCGCGTCGAAGGAGTGCGAGTGGTAGATGCTGCCGTGGATGCCCGAGCCCACCGGGGTCATGACGACGAGCGGGCAGTTCCAGTCGCCGCCCGAAGACCACGCCATGCCGCCGGCGAGCTTGAGGAGGTCGATCGTGTTGAAGGCGTAGTCGCAGAACTGGATCTCCGCGACCGGAGTCTGGCCTGCGAGCGCGAGGCCGATGGCCGTGCCGATGAGGCCGCGCTCGTCGAGCGGCGAGTTCCAGGTGGTCTTGAGACCCTGCGTTGCCGTGAAGACGCCGCCGAGCGGGGCGCCCACGTCTTCGCCGAAGATGTCCGTCACGCCGAGGCGATCCTCACCAACATGGAGCGCCATGCGCACCGCTTGAACCATGGTGGACATCGTTCAGTTTCCCTTCTTCCAAGCGACGTGGTTCGTCTCTTCGAACACGTGGGTAAAGGCGTCTTCTTGCGGGGGCATGGCCTCCTCGCGCACGCGCTTTGCGGCCTCGAGGTACTCCTGCGTGATCGCCGCGCGCATGTCGTCGGCGTCTTTGCGCGCGAGGTAGCCGCGCTCTTCGAGCTTCTTTTCGAACGCCGGGAGGCAGTCGAACTCGTCGCCGACGAAGTTCGCGCCCGAGGACGACGAGTGCCCGTAGAGGCGCGAGACCATCACTTCGAGGAGGAACGGCTTCCGCTCGCGGCGCACGTACTCCATGACCTCTTGGAGCTGGAAGTAGACGTACTCGGGGTCTTGCCCGTCGATGGTGGCGGTGCGCATGCCGAAGGCCTTGCCGCGATCGCTGATGCGCTGCTCGCCGTGCTGCGTGGCCGCGGGCGTGGAGATGCCGAACTGGTTGTTCGTGACGACCATGAGCACCGGGAGCTCGTTGCCCGGGCGCGTCGACCAGATCATGCACGACGCGAACTCGCCCTCGGCCGTGCCCGCGTCGCCGCCCGTCACGATGCTGATGCCCTTGCCGCCGGCGCGCTTGTTCGCGATCGCCGTGCCCGGCGCCATCGCGTACTGGACCTCGATGGGGCTCGACACCGGCACGAGGTTCCACTTGCGAATCGACGGGTGCCCCGCGAAGTTGCGGCCGCGCGAAAACGGGTCGCTCGCCGTGTTCTTCATCTGACGCATGAAGTCCACCGGGTCTGCGCCCATCGCGAGGGCGACCGCGTTCGAGCGGTAGTGCAGGTGGAGGTAGTCGAACTCGGGGCCTTGGCCCTTGTGCACGAGCATGCCGAAGGGGATGTTGAAGGCCTCTTCGCCGGGTCCGCCGATCCAAAAGTACCCATCGCCCTGCTTCTGCATGCGGATGAGGCGCTCCTCGAGGAGGCGCGCGCGCAGCATGAGCGAGTGCATCTGGAGCAGCGTCTCTTTCGGGAGTTCGCGCTTGCTCGTGGAGGAGGGAATCGCGGCGGTGGCCGTTTGCATGGCGCGTGACTTGGTCGACCCGGCGCGCACCGTCAAGGCCTCACGCAATGACGCAACGCCCCTTTTTCTCGTCGCGTTGCGTCGACGTTTCGAGCGGCCCGCACGCGCCTCTCAGCGCTCGAGTTCGATGCCTTCCGGCGTCACGAATTCGATGGGCGTGCCGTCTTCGTACGTCATCCAGTGCTTCGCGAGCCACTGCTCGGTCACGCACGCGTAGCCGCCGCGTCCCCAGCCTTCGCTCCAGCTGTTGGCCACGACGATGCAGCTGCCGCCCTCGCTGCGTTGCATGGAGGCCGGGAGCTTCATGTAGCCAATCGCGAGGTACGCATGCCCGGCGGCGTGCATGCCGCTCGCCTTCGGGGCCTTCAGTGCGTCGGCGAGCGTGACGAGGCCGCTCTTGGCCTTGAAGAAGTTCTCGCTGAGCTTCGTGCCCAGCACGACGGGTCGGTTGCCCTCGAGGGTCGCGAGGAGCTCGCCGTAGGTGCGCACGCCGCGGACGCCCGTGACCTTGGCGACGCCGCGCCCACACGTGGCGGCGAGGGGGATCTGGGTGTCGTTTCCGACGACCGGCGAGGCCACGTACGGGCAGCTCGCCTCGAGCGCTTGGTCGTAGCCCTTGCTCTTCGCGGAGATCTCGTAGCCCGTCCCGGCCCACGTGCCGCCGTCGGAGCAGCTTTGGCGCGCGCACTCGGGGCGTGAGTTCGCGTAGAAGCGCTGCTCGGAGAGGTCGACGCTCACCTGGTTTTGCGCCGCGAGCAGCTCGAGCGCGTGCACGCCCGAGAACGCCGCGCAGGTGCCGCGTTGCCCTTGATCGCGCACGGGCACGTCGAAGGCTCCCGCGACGAGCACGGCGTTCTTCAAGCGTCCTGGGGTCCAGCCGCGCGCGGTGGCCGAGCCCGCGTCGGAGCCGCTCGGCGTGCCGTTGCTCTGGAGCCGCGCCTTGCTCTTCGTGCGCGCCACGAGCGAAAGCGTGCGCTGGTACGTGGAGATGCGCGACTCGTACGCGGTCGCCTCTTTGTCCCAGCGGAGGCGCGTCGTGTCGAACTCGTTCTGCCACGCGAGGCGGGTGGCTTCGAACTCGTCGCCGGCACTCTTTCGCCAATCGTTGAACTCTGCACGCACATCGTCGAGCTCGTCACCCGACGGCTGCGGCTGGGGTTGCGGACGTGGCGTGGGCCGGCGCGACGGCTCCGGACGCGGCGTGGGCGCGGGAGTCGGCGCGGGGGCTGGACGGAAGCTCACGTCGAAGTCCGAGGGATCGTCCGCAGGCTCGGGTGTCGGTCGCGGCGCGGGACGTGGCGGCGGCGTGGGGGCTGGGCGCGGGGCCGGCGCGGGGGCCGGAGCAGGCTCGGCGCGCTTGCCATCTCCGCCGCGCGCGGGCGTCGGACTCGGTGCAGGCGTCGGCGTGGGTGCGGGCGCCTTCTCGTCGAGGACCGTGTACGTGGCGTCGCCCGAGGTGGTTCGAATGGTCTCGGCGATCGCGATGAGCGGGAAGGGTACGCCGTCGGCCGAGGGGGCGTTCGAGGTGTACGCAGCACCGGGGGCGAGGGGGGCGATGCGCTTCGGTGCCGCAGCGGCCGAGAGGGCGACCGCGGCCGTGCCGCAGAGCAAGCGTGCGAGGACGATGCGCTTCATGGGGATCCCTTGGAGGTCGAGGTCGCGTCGAGGACGGCGCGGAGGACGGAGGCCGGCTCCGTGAGGGCGACGACGGTGGTGCCGGCGGCGGCGAGGGGTTCGTCGATGTCGAGGCGCTGGAGGAGCAGCGTTTCCGCGCTCAAGAACGACTCGCTCTCGCGCTCGGTGCACGAGGCCGTGCCGCTCTCGAGGGCCTTGCGGAGCGCTCCGAACGTGGCCGAACCAGAAGCTTGCATCATGCAATAAGCGCTCGCGGCGCGCATGCGGGCCTGCGTGCCGCGCTCGCTCGGGAGGACGTGGACAACGACGCGCGTGTCGGTCGCGCCCTTGAGCACCTTCTCGAGGCGATCGAGTGCGCTCGTGAGGGCGACGCCGCCCGCGGGCAAGACGACGGCGAGGGTCTTGCTCGCGTCTTCTTCGCCGAGGACGAGGCCGCCTTGAAGCAGCGCGGTCGCGGCGTCGGCGCGGACCTCCGGGGGCATGGCGGCGAACTCCGCGGCACCGGCTGCGAGGCGCGGGCCACCCTTGCGGAGTTCTTCGTCGCGCTGCGCGAGCTTGCCCGAGACCTTGACGTCGTCGACGACGAGCGCGAGGGGGACGGCGGGCATCGTGGGGGCGACGTTGGTCGCCACGTTGGCGCTCGCGAAGAGACGCAGCGTACGCTCGCGAACGAGCACGGGGTTTTTCTGGCCCGGCACGCGGGCGACGAGGCCCACGAAGCGCTTCTTGTCGTCGACGACGGTTGCGCCGATGGGGACGTCGAGGGGCTCGACGATCTCCACCGCATCGAGCCCCGCGGGCTTCTCGAGCCAAGCTCCGAGGCGCAGCGGCACCGTCTTCGTCGTGGCGTTGAGCGTGTCGCTCTTGGCCGCGACCGGGCCCTCGAGGAGCACGAGCCCCCAGAGCGCGCTCGCCTCCTTCACCTGCGCGATCGTGACGCCGACGGCGGGCGCCTTGTAGACCGACCCAACGGCGATCGGGACCGGCTCGCCCCCGACCTTCGTCCCTTTCGCGAACAGCGCGAGCGGCGCGACGATGGGGCTCTTCGGCTTGAGGTCGCCGACGGCGACGCGGTCGGCTGCGAACGAGGTCGAAGCCGCGAAGGCGAGCGCGGCGAGGGCGGCGGAGGCAAACGAACGCATGGGGGGAACCTTAGCGCGCCCCGGCCGGCCTGCGCGTCCCCAAACGGGGGACACGCGGCCTCGAACGGGGCTGTCCGCGCGTCGAACGCGAGCGCGGAGGGCACGCGGTTACTCGTTGCGCACGACGACGCCCACGGCGGTCTCGGCGAACTCGTACTCGGTCAAGTCGCGCTCGGCGCTTCGGATCTGCCACTCGCCCATGAAGAGCAAGACCGGCCGGTTGCGCACGTCGACGACCGCGACCGTGTTGTGCGCGCGGTTCAGATCGCTGATCTCTACCGGTGCACCGTCTTTGCGCGTGACCCAGCGCGCATGCGAGTAGCTCATGTTCTCGAGGCGGACCTTGCAGTCGTACTCGTTCTCGAGGCGGTACTTCACGACCTCGAGCTGGAGCTGGCCCACGGCGCCGAGGACGAGGTCGCCGGCGCGGCCTGCGGGGGGCCGATAGAGCTGGATCGTGCCCTCCTGTGCGAGCTGCTCGATGCCCTTCGTGAGCTGCTTGCGGCGGAGCGGATCGACGAGCACGAGGCGCGCGAAGTACTCGGGCGCGAAGCTCGGGATGCCTTCGAAGGCGAGGTCGGCGCCGTCCGTGATCGTGTCGCCGATCTCGAAGTAGCCGGGGTCGTAAATGCCCATGACGTCGCCGGCGTAGGCCTCTTCGACGATGGTGCGCTCTTGCGCCATGAACTGCGTCGGGTTGGCAAGGCGCAGCTCGCGCCCCGTGCGCACATGCTTCACCTTCATGCCGCGCTCGAAGCGCCCCGAGCACACGCGCACGAAGGCGATGCGATCGCGATGCGCCTTGTCCATGTTCGCCTGCACCTTGAAGACGAACGCGGAGAAGGTGTTCGAGGTGGCCTCGATGCGACCCTTGCTCGTCTCGCGCG
>CAIOHM010000185.1 GCA_903858055.1 uncultured delta proteobacterium | reverse complement strand
GTCCGGGATGAACAACGTCGCGCTCACCTCGTCGCTCTTCGCGGAGACGTACTTCACGAGGTACGCTTTGAAACCGTTCTCGAAGGTCGTTCCTGCGGGCGCGAACGCCGAGAGCGTCGCCGCCGCGGCCTCGGCTGCGGGCACGCGCGCGACCGACCGCAAGCAACCCGCGGTGCTGCAGGCGGAGTCGGCCGTGAGATCCGTCGTCGGAAACGGCGGCGGCGTGCCCGCGTCACTCGAAGAGGCGTCTCCCGAGGGAGTTCCCGCGTCCGGCGCAAGGTCGCCTGCGCCGTTCGACGAGGCGTCGCTGCTGCATGCGGCGAGCACGAAGGGGAGAGATGCGACGGCAAAGAGGGGCGAGCGACGAATCATGCGATTCGCTTAGACGCGGCCGCGCTCCTTCCGTTGCGCGAATCGCCACCGCTGTTTCACACGGTCCGACGCGCCCTCAATCTTCGTCGTGCGCCGGATCGCGGACCACGAGCACCGGCACTTTCGCTCGCCGAACGATGTTCTCGGCCACGCTGCCAAGCAGGAGCCGGCGCACACCGCGACGGCCGTGCGTGCCCACGACGATGAGCGAGGTGCTTCGCGCGTCGGCGGCCGCGAGCACTTCGTCGTCGGGGAAACCGATGCGAAGCATGCCCTCGCAGGCGAGCCCTTTCGCCTCGACGCGCTTCACGACGGCCTCGAGGTTCTTGTTCGCGGCGTCCGAGAGCGCGAGCACCACGTCTTCGTTCGGCACGACCGCGCCCGCCGCGGGCGAGACGAGCGGGATCGAGAACGCGTGCACGAGCGTCACCTTCGACCCGAAGCGCTGCGCGAGGGCCACGCCGTGCGCGAGCGCGTACTCGGCCGAGGGGCTGAAGTCGGTGGCGATGAGCACGTGCGCGTAAAGCGCGTCGGGGATGTGAGGCGCTTCGCTGGTCATGCTGCGAACTCCCCGCGAAGCTCGAGCGCGAGGAGCCGGAGCGCGTCGACGCTGGTGAAGACGCCAAGCACGCGATCCCCCTCGGCGACGATCGCCGAGCCGAGCTTGTGCTTGGCCATGTGGTCGACGACGACGTCGAGAGGCTGATCGGGCCGCACCGCATAGACGTCGCTCGTCATCGCCTCCTCCACGAGCACCTCGCGCTCGTCGAGGTCTTCGAGCGCCTCCACGAGGGCCACGTCGCGCTCGGTCACGATGCCCACGAGACGGCCGGCCCGGAGCACGGGCAGGTGCCGCACGTGGTATTCGCGCATCATTTCGCGCGCGCGGAAGAGGCTCTGATCGACGCCGATCGTGTGCGGCGCCGGCGTCATGATGTCGCGAATGCGAGGGGTCTTCATCAGGGTCTCCACGGTCGAAGGCGAAGGCAGGTTGCGAGCGGCACGGCCCACACGGACGTGCTGCATCGTGCTCACCGCAAGGAGCGAGCCAACCGCCGAAAAGAAAAAACGCGAAGGCGTACTCGTTGCGCTCTGCACGAATCGCGCGGAGGTGCATCGGTTGCGCACGCGCACGCTTTGCTCGTCACCGACGAAGCTTTCTCGCACGCGACCCTCTCGCGATCTCCGTCGCAGGCAGGCATAGGTGGAGCGTAATGACGTCGTCTTCCGAACGCGCCCTTCGCGCACTCCGCCACGTCCGTGATCGCTCCCGTGTCTTCCTCGGCTCCGGCGCCGCGGTGCCCATCGCGCTCGGCGAAGCGCTCACCGAACGCGCGCGAAGCCTCAGCGGCGTCGAGGCGCGACACATCCTGACGCTCGGCGAAGCCCCGTGGGCGGACGCCTCGCTCGAAGGGCACCTGCGCGTGAACAGCTTCTTCGTCGGGGCGAACGTGAGGCGCGCCGTGCACGAAGGGCGAGCGGATGCGTCCCCCGTCTTCCTCAGCGAGATCCCCGAACTCTTTCGTCGCGAGCGCCCGGCCGACGTGGCGCTCGTGCAGGTCTCCCCGCCCGACGCGCGCGGCCACACGACGCTCGGCGTCTCCATCGACGTCGTGCGCGCGGCCGTCGATGGCGCGCGCGTCGTGGTCGCCGAGGTGAACGCGCAGATGCCGAAGACCTACGGCGCGGGCATCGTGCCATTCTCACTCTTCGCCGATCACATCGAGGTCGACCGGGAGCTGCCGACGTGGTCGCCGCCGGATCCCTCCGAGACGGAACGCTCCATCGGCGCACACGTCGCATCCCTCGTGCGTGACGGCGACACGCTGCAGCTCGGCATCGGCACGATCCCCAACGCAGTGCTCGCTGCGCTCGCGAACCACAAAGACCTCGGGGTGCACACGGAGATGTTCTCCGACGGCGTCGTCGATCTCGTCGAGCGCGGCGTCATCAACGGAACGCGAAAGAGCTACCACCGCGGTCGCATCGTCACGAGCTTCGTGATGGGAACGAAGCGCGTCTACGACTTCGTCGATGGCAACCCGCTCGTGGAGTTTCACGAGAGCGATTGGACGAACAACCCCTCGATCATCGCGCGGCACGAGGGCATGATCGCGATCAACAGCGCGCTCAGCATCGACCTCGGCGGGCAGGTGTGTGCAGACTCCATCGATGGCCGCGTGTACTCCGGCGTCGGCGGCCAGGTGGACTTCGTGCGCGGCGCGAAGGCGGCGCAGCGCGGGCGAAGCGTCATCGCGCTCCCCTCGACGGCGAAGGGCGGCACCTGCTCGCGCATCGTGGCGACGCTCGCGGCGGGCAGCAGCGTGACCACCTCGCGGAACGACGTGCACTACGTCGCGACCGAGTTCGGAATCGAGAACCTCCACGGGCTCACCCTTCGCGAGCGGGCCCTCGCGCTCCTGCGCCTCGCCCACCCCACGTTCCGCGACGACCTCGCACGCGAAGCCCGCGATCGCGGCATCCTCACGGCCCACGACCACCGGTGACACGAGCGCGACGCACGGGAGCGCGAAAACTTTCCGCAAAACCCAAGCGTTTCCGCGGGCGCGACGCCGTTAAAGTCTTTGCATGCACGCGCGCGCCATCCAGGGAGCCGAGTTTCCAGCGGCCATCGAATCGGGCATCGTCCTCGTCGACTTCTGGGCCGCCTGGTGTGGCCCTTGCCGAGCGTTCGCGCCCATCTTCGAGCGCTCCGCCGCGGCCCACCCCGACGTCACGTTCCTCAAGGTCGACACGGAGGCCGAGCCCGATCTCGCGGGCGCTCTCCGCGTGAGCTCGATCCCCACGGTCATGGCCTTCCGCGATGGGATCATGCTCTTCCGCCACGCGGGGCTCATCCCCGAAGACGGCCTGCGCTCCCTGGTCGAGCAGCTCCGCGGCCTCGACATGAACGAGATCCGCGCGAAGCTCGAGGCGCCCGAAGAGCCCGACGCCGCGACCTGAGGCCGCGTGCGCGCCTTGTGACACGCGCAGCGCTTCCGAGGTAGCCTCTGTGCCACCGAGGAGGCGTCCATGGCGGAGGCTCACGAGCGCGCGCGCGAAGATCTGCACGGCTGGCAGCACGACCAACCGAAGAACTTTTTCCGTTCGAATCACCAGCTCGAGCGGCTCCTGCGAGCGCACCTCGGACCCGAGCGTTTCGCCGCGCGCGAGCGCCACTTCGAGGCCTTCGGGGCGGTGGTCGCAGGCGAGCTCGACGCCGCGGCCATCGTCAACAACCGCGAGGGCAACCTGCCGCGCCTCGATCGCTACTCGCCCTACGGCGTGCGCACGGAGGGCATCGAGAACCACCCGGCTTACGACGTGTGCGGCAAGGCGATCTACGAGCACGGAGAGCTCATCGCCGCCTACGCCGAGCCCGCTTCGAACCTCCGCGCCCAGGCGCTCTTCTACCTGAGCAGCCACGTGGGCGAGGCCGCGCACAACTGCCCCATCGCGTGCACCGCCGGCGTCGCCAAGATCCTCCAAGGCCCCGCCTCCGCCGAGCTGCGAGGGGCCTTCCTCGCGCGCGTGTTGCTTGCAAAATACCCGGATCGCTTCGACGGCGCGCAGTTTCTCACCGAACTCCAAGGTGGGAGCGACGTGGGCGCCAACGCCGTCGAGGCGCGGCCCGATGGCGAGGCCTACGGGACCACGCGCTGGCGCATTCATGGAGAGAAGTGGTTCTGCTCGAACCCGGGCGCTTCGCTGATCTTGATGACGGCTCGCGTGCAGGGCGCAGCGGCAGGGACCGGTGGGCTCGGCCTCTTCCTCGTCCCGCGCGTGCTGCCGAACGGCGCGACCAACGCGTTCCGCCTGCGTCGCCTCAAGGAGAAGCTCGGAACGCGCTCGATGCCCTCCGCCGAGATCGACTTCGATGGCGCCGAGGCGTACGCGATCGGCGACGTGCGCGACGGCTTCCGCCACGTGATGAACCACGTCATCAACACCTCACGACTCTACAACACGGTGGGCTGCGCGGGCATATCGCGCCGCGCACACCTGGTCGCCACCGGCTACGCGCGCGCACGACGAGCATTCGGTCGCAGCGTCGCCACCTTCCCGCTCGTGCAAGAAATGCTCGCAGGCACCTTCGCGACGGCGAGCGCCCTCGCCGCAGGCGCCCTCACGCTGGCGGCCGAGAGCGATCGCGCCGAACGCGGCGAAGCGAGCGAGGCGGACCGCGCGTTCCTCCGCATCGCGACGAACCTCGCGAAGATGCGCTCGTGTCAGCACTCGCACCGCACCGTGCTCACGGGCATCGAGGCGCTCGGCGGCAACGGCGCCATCGAGAGCTTCTCCGTGCTCCCGCGGCTCCTTCGCGACAACGTCGTCTACGAGAACTGGGAGGGCACCCACAACACGCTCATCGCGCAAACGGTCCGCGACATGGCCCGGCCCGCGCTGCGCGAGGGGTTCTTCGCGGGCCTCGAGCGCTGGTCCACCCAGGCCGCGTCGCTCCGTGAGATCCTCGCTCCCGCCGCCGAAGCCATCGGACGGGCTCATGCATTCTGCAACGCGATGCCTGCCGACGACGGCCTCGCCGCCCTCGCCCTTCGCCCGCACGCGGACGCGCTCGCAGACGCGATCTTCGCGCTCGCCTACGCCGCCGACATCGCGAGCGAGGGCGACAGCGACCGCCGCGCGACCGAGAGCCTCACGCTCGCGCACTTCGTGGAGCGCGAACTCGCCCAAGTTCCTCGCGCGCGCGACGCCGCCTACGCCGCGCGCCTCGAGCGCATGCTAACGATCGCCTGAACGCGATTCAGCCGCAG
>CAIOHM010000184.1 GCA_903858055.1 uncultured delta proteobacterium | reverse complement strand
CGCTCGCGCTCGACGACGGCTTCGAGCGCGCGGTTCTCCACGTGGGCGGCGGCGCGGTCTCCCAGATCATGCTGCGCTCCGAGAACTTCGCGACCTTCCTCGCGCTCATCGGCTCCCGCGTGCCCGACGCCCTCGACCGCCGCCGCGTCCTCGCCACCGTCTCGCCTTACCTCGAGCGCATCGACCCCGCGGCCTTCGCCGAGGGCCTTCGCGTGAAGCGCACGGCGGCGGACCCTGGCTTGCCGCTCCTCATGCAGACCGGGCTCGGTGACACGAACGTGCCGCATTTTGCAGGGATGCATCACGCGCGCTCCCTCGGGCTCCCGCTCGCGCAGGGCGGACCGATGCCCGTCTTGGGCCTGCGCGAGGCGGACCTCGCGACCGTCGCGAGCGCCTACCAGCTCTTCGATCGCGGCTGGGACCCCACCAGCTACCGGGCCTGCAAGCCCGCTCCGCGCACGAGCTCGATCCACGAGGCCCTCCGCCGCGACACCTCGGCCGTGCGCCAGGTCGTCACGTTCCTCACGACGGGCGCCCTCGTGCCAGCGCCGTGACGTCGAATCGCGTTTTCGCCGCACAAGTCTTGCTTCGCGGGTCCATCGTCGCTACGAGTGCGAGCCCTTCTCAGGAGAACACCATGCGAGGCAGCCGCACCCCCGCCATCCGCGCGACCCAATCGGAAACCCAGCAGGCCTTCGAGGCGCTCTCGCGTCACCGCAAGGCGCAGATCGTCGAGACCACGAAGACCACGCTCGTGAAGGCGTGCCAGTGGGCTTCCGGCGGTGTCGTCGAGGCCGAGCTCGCGAAGGCCCTCGAGGCCGAGACCGCGAAGCTCGTCGCCAAGCGCCGCTCGTAAGGTCCTCGCGGCAGCACAGCCGCAAGGTACGACGAAGGTATCGGCCTACGCCGGTACCTTTTTTTTGGACCAACGCTGGCCAGCGCGCGAGGTCCTTCGGTAGCCTCGTGCCGTGACGCCCGCCGACTTTCCCGCGCTGCGTGAGGTGAAGCTCTTTCGAACGATGGGGCCGAACGACCGCGCGGCGGTGGATTCGCTGTTGAAGGCCCGCGCCCTTCGCGCCGGAGGCACGCTGTTCATTGCCGGCGAGCCCGGCGACTCGATGCTCATCGTGGCCCGCGGGAAGATGGCCATCCTCTCGAGCGTGGCCGGTGAAGAGCAGGTGATCGCCGAGATCGCCGCGGGCGAGTTCGTGGGCGAAATGGCGTGCATCGACCCGGCGCCGCGCTCGGCGACGGTGCGCGCGGTCGACGACGTCGTGCTCTTCGAGCTCACGCGCGCGGACCTCGTGCGCCTGCGTCGCGTCTCGCCAGGGGCGGCCGCCGCGCTCACGGGTGAAATTATTCAGGAGGTCACGAGGCGCCTGCGCGCCGTCGACGAGAAGATCGAGCGCGCGATGTCGGGCGGGCTCCTCTCGTCGGGTCAGATGCCGGTCGCGACCGCGGCCCAGGTGGTGTCCGCGATGGGCAAGCCTGCCGCGAAGACCGCCTCCGCGAAGTCGCCGCCCGTCCCGCAAGACGAGCCTTCGCTCTGGCAGCGTTTCGTCACCAAAGTGCGGGGAGGAGGCTGACATGGCGCTCGTGACCACCGCGGCGCTCGCCGCCCTCCCGTCGTTGGCGGCGTATCCTCCCGACGAACTCGAGGTGCTGCTCACCGTGGCCAAATCACGCGAGGTCACGACGGGCGAAGACCTCTGCCGCGAGGGCGATCCGGGGCGCTCCTGCTTCCTCGTGGTCTCGGGCGCGCTGCGCATCACGAAGCTCGGCACCGAAGGCATCTTGGCGACGCTCGGACCGGGCACGTTCGTCGGCCAAATGGCGCTCGTCGACCACGCGCCGCGCTCGGCCACCGTGACCGCGCGCGAGCCCACGATGATCCTCGAGTTCGCGCGCGAGCCCTTCGAGCGCATGCTCGCCGCCCGCAGCCCCTTGGCGTTGCGTTTTCAAGAGCAGATCGCGATCGCCGGCATTCGCCAGCTGCGCCAGGCGACCACCCGCCTCGTGGAGGCGCTCGGCAAGGAGCGCACGAGCGTTCAGGTGAACGTGCAGTCTGCACGTTTGGAAGAAGGGGCGGGTCGCGACGACATGCTCCGCTACATTCAGGCGGCCGCGAACGAGTGGGATCTCGACCTCGAGAAGATCGAGGTCGTGCGCGCGGAGGGTGAGGTCAGCGCCGCCGAGGCCGCGGCACGAAGGCGTGCGCGAGGCTGAGGGGCGCAAGGCCAAGCGGCTACGGAGCAGGGCTCGCGGGAGGTTCGGTTCCGGCGCCCTGCGAACCGGGGGCGGGCACGGCAGCAGGCGCCGCGGAGCCAGCCGTCACACGCGGCGTGTCGCCTGGGTTTTCGCGAGGGGCGACCTTCTTGAACGGCG
>CAIOHM010000183.1 GCA_903858055.1 uncultured delta proteobacterium | reverse complement strand
CTCTTCACCGAGGTGCGCGAGACCAAGAGCCTCGCCTACGCGACCGCGGCCCGCGTTTATGCGCGAGAAGCGGGACCCGTGCCCTTCGCGCTCTACGCGGGCACGAAGACCGAGAGCACACGCGAGGTCGTGGGCGAGCTGCTCGCGCAGGCCGAGAAGCTCCGCAGCGAAGGCTTCCGCGCGGGCGAGCTCGACGAGATGCGCCGCTACTTGCGCGACTCGGATCTCGTGCTCCTCGAGACCGTGGGCGACGTGGTCGGCGAGGCCGTCTCCGAGTGGCGCCTTGGGCTGCCTGCGGGGACCTTCGCCCGTGAGCGTGCGGCGCTCGGCACCGTGCCCGAGGGCGACGTGCGCGCGCTCATGAACGAAGCCTTCGCGGGGCCGTTCTTGGTCGTCGTCGCCGGTGACGCCGCGCGCATCGCGGACGATTTGCGTTCCTTTGGCGCGGTCACCGTGGTGGATCCGCAGACGGGCCTCACGAAGGCCACCCTCGAGAAGCAACCCTCCCCATGACGACCAAGCCGAAGCCCCCCGCCATCACCTACCCGGGCCGCGTGCTCCGCTACCTGCGCGCCCTCGGCCACCACCTGCAGCCGGTGCTCTCCGTGGGCAAAGAGGGGATCACCGAGGGCCTCGCCGCCGAGACCGAGCGCGCCCTCATCGCGCACGAGCTCATCAAGGTGAAGGTGCAGCAGGAGGCACCACTCGATCGCCACGAGGCCGCCGCAGAGCTTGCCGCCGCCACCACGAGCACGCTCGTGCAGACGCTCGGCCGTACGTTCCTGCTCTACAAGCGGCACCCGAAAGAGCCGAAAATTCACTGGCCGAAGGCCCGCTGAGCAGCGCCCCGATCAGCGTTCGATCTGAACGCCCGCGCGCGTGAGCGTGACGGCCGAGCCTGCGGGCACAGGCTTCCACGCGTGGTGCGTCGGCGGCTCGTCGAAGTCGCTCGCGAAGACGAAGAACTTGAGGCGCGTGAAGTCGACCGCGCGGCGCTTCAATTCGTCGACCTCGTCGAGGGTCTCTTCGAAGTCGCGCGCCTCGGTGAACGCGCGCACGTACGCGCCCGGTCGCTCGACCCATGCCACCACGCGCTCCGGGTCCGCGACCACGTGGTTCATGGGCGAGGGCGCGGCGCCGGACTGCTCCGAGAGGCTCGCACAGAGGCGCGAGGTGGAGCGGAGCGCGTCGCCGATCGCCGTGGGCGAAGCGCCGAACTCGAGGACGCTCTGGTCACGCAAGAACGAGAGCGCGGTGGCGAAGAAGAGCTCGCCGTCCGTTTGGCCCGTGATCGCCGCCTTCAAGAACTCGGGCAGGTTCGCGAAGAGCTCGCCGCGCACGGACTCGGCCGCCGCGAGCGTCCCCGTTTGCGCGTAGAGCCACTGGCGGTAGCGGAAGGGCTGCGTGTTCTCCGTGCAGTTTGCACCGACCTCGGGGCGCCGCACTTGGCCGAGGAGGATCTCGGCGCGCGCGTCGCTGACGAGCGTTCGCACTTCGAGGCTCGAGCGCTCGTCGACGGGGCGCCGCTTGAGGAGCACCTCGCCGCCGTCGTGCATGCCAATACCCCAACCGAGGGGTCGCTCGCCGGCGGTGACGCGCGCGTCTTCCACCGCGCCAGCGAGCACGCGCCGAGTGAAGTCGCTGCGGTTACCGATGATGGCAAAGAGTCGCGGCATGGGGGGAGCTCCGGGGACGACGACGACGCTACGGCACGGCAAGAACGCGCGAGACCCACGGTCTCTTCCCCTTCAGGGTAGCGGAGTCTCCGGGTCCGCGTCGCCCTTCGTTCGCGCGACCAACGCTTCCGTCCGCCGCCGCCGCTCGCCGCGCGTACGCTCGAGCCACGCGGTGAACACCACGGGCACGAGGAGAATCGCCGCCAAGAACGCGACGAAGACGTAAACCCAGAGCGGCATGGGGCTCACCCTGCCATGGCTTTGCGCGGTTCGCTCGCCTCGAGCATGCCTGTCGCGATCGCGTCGAGCATGCGCGCGAAGCGATCGTCGTCGTAGCGCGCCCCGGAGGAGAGCCAATCGCGGTGGAGCGAGCCCGCCTTGCCGCGAAAGTGCCCGAGCACGTCGAGGTGGTCGGCGAGGCCTGCCCACACGATGCGCCCGTGGATCTGCGAGCGGAGCGGCACCACGCCGTCCGAGGCACCGAGGTCCGGCATGCGACCGAACGCGGCGATGAGGAGTCGCTCGACCTCGGGTTCGATCCGCGACGGCGCGCAGGGGTAGCGCTCGTCGACACGGCCCGTGAGCGTGTGGAGCGTCGCAAAGATCGCGTAGCTGACGATGCGCCAGGGCGAGAGGACGCTCGCGGCCACGTTCTTCGCCTTCGGCAGCGGTGCCATCGCGAGCACGGATTGGTAACGAACGCCCGGGCGGTCGTCCATGCCGGCCTGGAAGAGGTCCATGGCCTCGGGCGTGAGCTGAATGACGGCGGCTTGGTCGCGCTTGATCGCGTCGAGGTAGCTGCGCACCTCACGCGCGCGGTTCGCGTCGAGGAGCGCGAGGAGCTTGTCGGTGACGGACTCGAGCAGGTCGAGCTGCATGCCGAGCTGGCGGTCGATGCGGCCGATCGAGACCACGAGCTGGCTGGCGATCGTGAGCGGAGGCGTGCCGAGCGCGAGGAGGACGAAGGTGAACGCGCTCAGCGCATAAAGGAGGCGCGCGCCCTTCGCGGTCGCGAAGAACGTGGCGAGGGGGGTGCCGTGGTTCGGCGTGCTGAGGAGGGTGACGCTCGCGAGGCGGTCGACCCAACCGAGCACGTCGCGGTCGATGCCGAGGTGAGCGCCGGGCGAAGCGACCAGGCGGCAGTCGAGGCCGCCGGTGCTGTGGCCGAGCAAGTGGATGGGCCCGACCCCGTCGCGGCTCGTGCGGGAGATGAGGTCGGCGAGCTTTGCCGCACGGCGTCGAATCGAGGCGGTCGGGGGCACGTCGACGACGAAGAGCTCCGCGATCGCCCCGGCCTCTTGGAAACGCTCGATGAGGCCGACCTCG
>CAIOHM010000182.1 GCA_903858055.1 uncultured delta proteobacterium | reverse complement strand
GCGGCGGCCTTCGCCTTGCCCTCGGCCTGCGCCTTCGCCTCGTCCTCGGACTGCGCCACGTTGACCTTCACCTCGACGTCGACCTCGGGGTGGAGCGAGACGCGGGTGGCGTGGATGCCCAGCGCCTTGATCGGCTGGAGAAGCAGCACCTGGCGTCGCTCGACCGTGAAGCCGGCGGCGGTCACCGCGTCGGCGATGTCGCGGTTGCTCACCGACCCGTAGAGCTGGCCGGTCTCGCCGGCCTGGCGGATGATGACGACCGTCAGGCCCGCCATCTTCTCGGCGACCTGGCCGGCCTCGCCCTTGCGGGCGAGGTTCTGGGCCTCGAGCTGCGTGCGCTGCTTCTCGAAGACCGCGAGGTTCTCCTTGGTCGCGCGCATCGCCTTCTTCTGCGGCAGCAGGAAGTTGCGCGCGAAGCCCGGCTTCACGCGGACGACGTCGCCCATCTGTCCGAGGGACTCGACGCGCTCGAGGAGGATGACCTGGGTGGCGCTCATTGGCTGTCTCCGGTGTCAGGGATGCTTGGTTGCTGGAAGTCGTCGTTCAGAGGCCCGGCGCGGGGCCGGCGAAGCGCTCGCGCAGCCGCGTCCACGGCTCGACGATGCCGAGCAGGAGGACGAGGACGATCGCGGGTGCGAAGAGGAAGATGGCCGCGTAGGCGACCGCGAGGAGCACGCCCCGCGCGCCGGAATTGAGGACGAGGGCGTGGACGACGGCGAGGCCCGAGAAGGCGAAGCCGAGCGCGCAGATCATCGCGAGGCTCGTGCCGGCGACGCCGGCGGCGCCGGGGAACATCGCGCCGATGGCGGCGATCGCCGCGGCCGTCGCGAACCAGCCGGGCAGGGCGAGCGAGGACATCGCCGGCGTCGGGCGGATGTTCCACCCGAACCGCACGAGGATCGCCTGGGCGATCGCGGCGTTGGCGACGAGCAGGAAGAAGAAGCCGATGCCTAGGAACCCGGGCAGGAGGCCGAGGGCGAAGCGCACCAGCCTGTCGAGCGCCTCGGGCGTCACGTCGGCGGGGCGGAGTTCGGGCGGCAGGCCGGCGAGGACCTCGCGCGCGCGGGCGACCTGGCCGGGCGAGGGATCCAGCGCGGCGGGCAGCGCCGTGGCTGCGACGATGGTCGTGAGCGCGAGGCAGGTGATGAGCAGGCCCGCGGGCGGGTACCACTCGATGCCACCATCGGCACGGCGTCGGGAGAGGAGGGCCTGGCGCACGAACACGACGACCGGGAGGCCGACGGCGAGGCCGAAGACGAGGCCGAAATCGAGGCGGACCAGGATGGAGGCCGCCGCGACGCTGCCCGCGGTCGCGAGCGCCGCGGCCTGCGTGCCGAGCGACAGCCCGACCAGGAAGATGGGAAGCTGGGCGAGGCTCGACAGCAGGATGCCCCCGACGCTCGCCGAGAGCGCGGACAGGGTCAGCGCCGCGGCAGCGGCCCCTGCGGCGATCGAGACGATGAGTTCGCGGGCGTTCATGTCGGGCCGGCCTGTCGGTGCGGCGAGGCCGGCCTCCCGTTCCCGGAAGGCCGGCCCCGAGCCTTCAGCCGAGCAGGTAGGGCAGCAGCCCGATGAAGCGGGCGCGCTTGATCGCCTGGGCGAGCTCGCGCTGCTTCTTCGTGGACACCGCCGTGATGCGCGACGGGACGATCTTGCCGCGCTCCGAGAGGAAGCGCTGCAGGAGCTTCACGTCCTTGTAGTCGATCTTCGGCGCGTTCGGGCCGGAGAACGGGCAGGACTTGCGCCGGCGGAAGAACGGGCGACGCCCGCCGCCGCCACCGCGGCCCTCGCGGTCGCGGCCACCCTCGCGGCCGCCCTCGCGGCCCTCGGCCTCGCGGCCCTCGTAACCGGTCGTCATGCCTCGCCTCCATCGCGCTGCTCGTAGTCGCGGCTGCGGCGGCCTTCGCGGCCCTCGCGCTCGTCGCGACGCTGCATCATCGTCGACGGACCCTCCTCGAGGGCCTCGACGCGGACGGTCATGTGGCGCAGCACGTCCTCGTTGATGCGCATGTTGCGCTCCATCTCGGCGATCGCCGCGGGCGGCGCCGAGATGCTCATGAGGACGTAGTGGCCCTTGCGGTTCTTCTTGATGCGGAACGCGAGGTTCCGCAGGCCCCAGTACTCGCGCTTGGTGACCTCGCCGCCATGGTCCTTGACGATGGTGGCGAATTGCTCGGTCAGTGCCTCGACCTGGGTCGCGGACACGTCCTGACGCGAGATGAACACGTTCTCGTAGAACGGCATGGAAGCACGGCTCCTTCTGGCTGTTCGACGGACCGCCGCCCCGGGGAGCCGCGCGGCCCTAGCCGGCATGTGCCGGCAAGGAGACCGGCCGGATTTCTCCCGGCCGGATCGAAGGCGCGCCTTTTACACGGCGGCCCGCCGGTAGCGCAAGGTCTCGTGGCGGGCCGGCGCGGCCCGCCCGCCGCGGCGCGGGCCGAGGCAGTTGACAGTCGTGCCGGGCGGGACGTAACCGGGCGCCCGACCAGTCGCAGGGAGGTCCCGGCACCATGACGCGCGCTTTCGTATTCCCCGGCCAGGGCTCGCAGGCCGTCGGCATGGGCAAGCCCCTCGCCGAGGCCTTCGCCGCCGCACGCCTCGTCTTCGAGGAGGTCGACGACGCGCTCGGCCAGAAGCTCTCGCGCCTGATGTTCGAGGGGCCCGACGGGGACCTCGTGCTGACCGCGAACGCGCAGCCCGCGCTGATGGCCGTCTCGGTCGCCGTGGTGCGCGTCCTGGAGCAGGAATTCCGCCTGTCTCTGCCTGCCTTGGCTTCGCATGTCGCCGGCCATTCGCTCGGCGAGTACTCGGCGCTGGCCGCCGCGGGCGCCCTGCGCCTGTCCGACGCCGCGCGCCTCCTGCGGCTGCGTGGCGATGCCATGCAGCGGGCGGTGCCGGTGGGCGAGGGCGCCATGGCGGCCCTGCTCGGGCTCGACCTGCCCGCGGCCCAGGATGTCGCCCGCGAGGCCGCGCAGGGCGACGTCTGCGACTGCGCCAACGACAACGCCCCGGGCCAGGTCGTGGTCAGCGGGGCGAAGGCGGCCGTCGAGCGCGCGCTCGAGATCGCCAAGGCGAAGGGCGCGAAGCGCGCGCTGCTGCTGCCGGTGTCGGCGCCGTTCCACTGCGCGCTGATGCGCCCGGCGGCCGACGCCATGGCCGAGGCGCTCGGCAGGGCCGAGATCGCGCCGCCGCGCGTGCCGCTGGTCGCCAACGTGACCGCGAGCGCCACGAGCGACCCCGCGGCGATCCGCGACCTGCTGGTGCGCCAGGTCACCGGCATGGTCCGCTGGCGCGAGAGCGTGTCGTGGATGAAGGGCGCGGGCGTCGCCTCGCTGGTCGAATGCGGCGCGGGCAAGGTCCTCACCGGCCTCGCGAAGCGCATCGAGCCCGACATGGCGGCGGTGGCGCTCAACCTGCCGGCCGACATCGAAGCCTTCGCCAATACGGTCTGAGGAGGACCAACATGTTCGATCTCAAGGGAAGGACGGCGCTGGTCACCGGCGCCTCCGGCGGCATCGGCGGGGCGATCGCCCGCGCCCTGGCGGCGCAGGGCGCGCGCGTCGCGCTGTCCGGCACCCGCGTCGAGGCGCTCGAGGCGCTGCGCGCGGAGATCGGCGACGCGGCCGTCGTCGTGCCCGGCGATCTCGGCGACCCCGCGGCGACCGATCGCCTCTTCGCCGACGCGGAAAAGGCGCTCGGCCAGGTCGATATCCTGGTCAACAACGCCGGCCTTACCCGCGACGGCCTCGCCATGCGCATGAAGGACGAGGACTGGCAGAAGGTCCTCGACGTGAACCTCTCGGCGGGCTTCCGCCTGGCGCGCTCCGCGATGCGCGGGATGATGAAGCGCCGCTGGGGGCGGATCGTCGGCATCACCTCGATCGTCGGCGTGACCGGCAACCCGGGCCAGGCCAACTACGCGGCCGCCAAGGCGGGCATGATCGGCATGTCGAAGGCGCTGGCCCAGGAACTCGCCTCGCGCGGGATCACCGTCAACTGCGTCGCCCCCGGCTTCATCGCGACGCCCATGACGGACGCCCTCGCCGAGCCGCAGCGCGAGCGGCTCGTGCAGTCCATACCCGCAGGTCGCCTCGGCCAGTCCTCGGACATCGCCGCGGCGGTGGTCTACCTCGCCTCCGAGGAGGCCGCCTACGTGACCGGGCAGACGATGCACGTGAATGGCGGCATGGCGATGATCTGAGGCGTCTCGGCCGGGGCGCCGAGGCTGGCAAGCAACCCGGCTCTTGTGCTAACGACCCCGTCCGTCTAATGCCGCCTCGGGGGCCCGCTGGCTCCCGAATCGGGTTCGCCGGAGCTGGTCCGTCCGGGCTCCGGGAACGCATGAAATCGAGCTGGAAAGGCAACCGAGATGAGCGACATCGCCGAACGCGTGAAGAAGATCGTGATCGAGCACCTGGGCGTCGACGAGGCGAAGGTCACGGAGAACGCGTCCTTCGTGGACGACCTCGGCGCCGACAGCCTCGACACGGTCGAGCTGGTGATGGCCTTCGAGGAGGAGTTCGGCTGCGAGATCCCGGACGACGCCGCGGAGAAGATCGCGACGGTGAAGGACGCGATCTCGTTCATCGAGTCGCACAAGTGACGCCAGTCGGCGCCCGCTGAGTTCGCTGGAGAAGACCGGATGCGACGGGTAGTGGTGACCGGGCTCGGGCTCGTGACTCCCCTGGGGTCGGGCGTCGAGGCATCCTGGAAGCGGCTGGTCGCCGGCGAGTCCGGCCTTGGCGCGATCCAGAAGTTCGACGTGTCGGACCTGCCGGCGAAGGTCGCCGGCACGGTCCCGCGCGGCGAGACCTCGCAGGGCCTGTTCAACGCCGACGACTGGGTCCCGCCAAAGGACCAGCGCAAGATGGACGAGTTCATCGTCTACGGCGTCGCCGCCGGCGAGATGGCGATCGCCGACAGCGGCTGGGCGCCGCAGACCGACGAGCAGCGCGAGCGCACCGGCGTGATGATCGGCTCGGGCATCGGCGGGCTGCAGGCGATCTACGAGGGCTCGATCACGCTGAAGGAGAAGGGGCCGCGGCGCATCAGCCCGTTCTTCATCCCCTCGGCGCTGATCAACCTCGTCTCCGGCCATGTCTCCATCAAGCATGGATTCAAGGGGCCGAACCATTCCGCCGTCACCGCCTGCTCGACCGGCGTCCACGCCATCGGCGACGCGGCACGGCTGATCGCCCTCGACGACGCGGACGTGATGATCGCCGGGTCGGCGGAGGCCGCCGTGTCGCGCCTCGGGATCGCCGGCTTCGCCGCGGCCCGCGCGCTCTCCACCTCCTTCAACGACACGCCGACCCGCGCGTCGCGTCCCTGGGACAAGGACCGCGACGGCTTCGTGATGGGCGAGGGCGCCGGCATCGTCGTGCTCGAGGAACTCGAGCACGCGAAGCGCCGCGGCGCGCGCATCTACGCCGAGGTCACCGGCTACGGCGCCACGAGCGACGCGCATCACCTCACACAGCCCGCCCCCGGCGGCGAAGGCGCACAGCGCGCCATGCGTATGGCCCTCCGCGACGCCAAGCTCGCACCCGAGCACATCGACTACATCAACGCCCACGGCACCTCGACCCCCGTCGGCGACGTCGAGGAATCCAAGGCGATTCTCTCGGTGTTCGGCGCGCGCGCGGCCGAGCACGGCCTGTGGGTCAGCTCCACGAAGTCCATGACCGGGCACTTGCTCGGAGCCGCCGGAGCGCTCGAGGCGGCCATCGCAGCCCTCGCGATCCACCGCGGCATCGTTCCCCCGACGATCAACCTCGACGATCCCGACCCGGCCTGCTCGCTCGACTACGTGGCCCACACGGCGCGCGACCGCTCGCTCACCCACGTGCTCTCGAACTCGTTCGGGTTCGGCGGCACGAACGTCTCCCTCGCCCTCTCGAAAGTCTGAGCCTTGTCCACGATCGTCTTCGCCTCCGACCACGCAGGCTTCGCCCTCAAGAACCACCTCGTCGCGTACGCGAAGGGCCTCGGTCACGCGTGCATCGACGTGGGCACGAGCAGCGAGAGCTCCTGCGACTACCCCGACTTCGGCCACGAGGGCGCGCGCCGCGTGCTCGCCGAAGGCTCCCTCGGCATCTTCGTGTGCGGCTCGGGCATCGGCATCTCCATCGCAGCGAACCGCCACCCGGGCATCCGCGCGGTCGTGTGCTCGGAGCCCTTCAGCGCCGAGATGTCGCGGCGGCACAACGACGCGAACGTGCTCTGCATGGGCGCGCGGGTCGTGGGTGTCGGCCTCGCCGAGAAGCTCGTCGACGCCTTCCTCGGCGCGAGCTTCGAGGGTGGTCGCCACGCAGGTCGTGTGGAAAAAATCGAGCTCTGAGGCCGCCTCGGGCGAACCCTCGCCCCGCGGAACGTTCCGTTCGCAAGCTCCTCGCGAGCTGCTAAGGCCACCTTCGTGCGCTGCCCCTCCTGTGCCCATCTCGACAGTCGAGTGACCGACTCGCGCACCTCCGCCACCGGCGACTCCATTCGCCGAAGGCGCGAATGCGAGAAGTGCGGCGAGCGGTTCACGACGTACGAGCGCCTCGACCGCACGATGCCCCTCCTCGTGAAGAAAGACGGACGCCGTGAGGCCTTCGACCGCGAGAAGCTCATCTCGGGCCTTCGAACGGCGTGCCAGAAGCGCCCCGTCACGCAGGCGCACCACGAGCAGCTCGCGGACGCCGTCGAGCGCATGCTCATCGAGAGCTCGGAAAAAGAGGTCCCCACGCAGCGCATCGGCGAAGAGGTGATGCGCCGCCTGTCGACCATCGACCAAGTCGCGTACGTGCGGTTTGCGAGCGTTTACCGGAGCTTCCGCGACGTGCAGGAGTTCGTGCTCGAGCTCGAGCAGTTGAAGCGCGAAGGAGTCCAGCCCTCTTGAGCGAGAAGCCACAGACCCCCGACGAGCGCTTCATGGCCGAGGCCCTCGAGGCTGGCCAGAACGGGCACCCCTCCCCCAACCCGCACGTCGGAGCGGTCGTCGTCTCGGCGGGCGGGGAGACCGTCGGCGTCGGACACCACGAGGTCGCCGGCGCCGATCACGCGGAGGTCGCGGCGCTCAAGGCCGCGGGCGATCGCGCGCGCGGCGGCACGCTCTACGTCACGCTCGAGCCTTGCAATCACCATGGTCGCACGCCGCCCTGCGTGGAGGCGATCGTGCGCGCGGGCATCGTGCGCGTGGTCATCGGCTGCCGCGACCCAAACCCGCAGGTCACCGGTGGCGGCATCGAAGCCCTGCGAAAAGCGGGCATTCACGTCGAAGCGGGCATCCTCGAAGGGCGCGCCGAAGAGCTCCTCGCGCCCTGGGCCAAGTACGTCACGACCGGCCTCCCCTTCGTGCGCCTCAAGCTCGCGTTGAGCCTCGACGGCCGCATCGCGACGCGCACCGGCGCCTCACGCTGGGTGACAGGCCCGGAGGCGCGCGCCCGCGTGCACCTGCTCCGCAGCCAATGCGACGCCGTGCTCGTGGGTGTGGGGACAGTCATCGCGGACGACCCGCGCCTCAACGTGCGCCACGTGGAGGGACCTTCGCCGAAGCGCGTGGTCCTCGACACGAAGCTGCGCACGCCGCTGCATGCACGCCTCGTGGAGACGGCCCAGGAGATCCCCACGTGGATCATCTGCTCGCACCACGCCTCCGCGGAGACGCGCGAGGCGCTCGAAGCGCGCGGCGTACGCGTGTGGCCCGTCGAGGAGAACGCCTCGGGCCGCGTCGACGTCTCGAAGGCCCTGCGCCTCCTCGCCTCGCGGGGCATCGTCACGCTCCTCGTCGAAGGCGGCTCCGAGGTCGCGGGCAGCTTCCTCGCCGGCGAACTCGCGGACGAGCTGCATGCGTTTCTGGCGCCGAAGCTCCTCGGTCCGCGCGGGCGCGCCGGCGCCGTCGACTGGTGCGGCCCCGCGGAGCCTTCGGAAGCCCCTCAGCTCGTGAACCCGACCTGGGAGCTCTGCGGGCGCGACGCGTACGTGCACGGACGCATCGCCCACGGGCACCCGGAGACCATCCCGCCGACGCGCGCCTGACGCGCACGCCACGTATGCGCGCGCGCAAAGCCTTGCGTTCCGGGCCAGGAGAACGCAAGAAGGGCCCATGGCGATCCGGACCATCCTCCACTACCCCGACCCGCGTCTGCGCGAGGCCGGCAAGCCCGTCGAGGCCATCACCGACGACGTGAAGAAGCTCGTGGCCGACATGGCCGAGACCATGTACGCGGCGCCCGGCGTCGGCCTCGCGGCGACTCAAATCGGCGAGGCGGTGCGCATCTTCGTCATCGACATCGCGGACGAGGGAGAGCCAAGCGATCTCAAGGTCTTCATCAACCCCGAGATCGTCGAAAAGAAGGGCAAGCTCGAGTGGAAGGAAGGCTGCCTCTCCTTCCCTGGCGCCACCGAGAGCATCGACCGCGCGTCGTGGGTGAAGGTCCGAGCCCTCGGTCTCGACGGTCAGCCGTTCGAGCTCGAAGCCGAAGATCTCCTCGCGGTCGCCGTGCAGCACGAGAACGACCACCTCGACGGCAAGCTCATGATTGACCGGCTCGGGCCGCTGCGAAAGCGCGTGCTCCACCGCAAAATGACGACCAACGCCAGCTGAGCGCGAAAGGGCTCGGCCTCACGCGAGCGCAGCGAGGACGTCGTCGACGACGTCTTGAGTCTCTTCGAGGCCACACGCCACGCGCACGAGCCCCTCTTCGATACCAAGCGCTGCACGCCCCTCGGGCCCCTGCTCGAAGTAGCTCATGAGGGCGACCGGCTCGATGAGCGTCTGCGGACCGCCGAAGCTCGGTCCGATGCGTGCAATCTTCACGCGATCGCAGACCTCACGAGCCCCCGCGAGACCCGCCTTCGAAACGAAGCTCACGACGCCGCCGGTGCCATGGAAGAGGCGCTCGGCGGTCCCGTGATCCGGGTGACTCACGAGGCTCGGGTGGTGCACGCGCGCGACGGCGGGGTGCCCTTCGAGGGCGCGCGCGAGGGCGATGCCGGTCGCGTTGTGGCGCTGCATGCGCAGAGAGAGCGTGTCGAGGCCGCGCGCGATGAGGAACGCGGCGTGCGGGTCGAGCATGGCGCCGGTCGCCCCACGAAGCTCGCGCACGAGCGAGACGAGATCGCGGGCTCCCGCGACCGATCCACCGAGCACGTCGTGGTGACCCGCGAGGTACTTCGTTGCACTCTGCACCGAAAGGTCCGCACCGTGCTCGAGCGGCCGAAACCCGAGCGGTGATGCGAGCGTGGCGTCGACGATGAGCTTCGCGCCGCGCGTCTGCTTCACCACGCGCGCGACGGCCTCCAAGTCCGCACAGCGCAGGTACGGGTTCGTCGGGGCCTCGCCGATCACGAGGCGTGTCTCCGGGCGCATCGCCGCCGCGAGCTCGTGGAGATTTCCAGGCTCGACCACCGTGGAGGCGACCCCGAAGCGCCCGAGGGTCTTGGTCACGAAATCGCGGGTCTTGCGGTACCCGTCACGGAAGAGCACGACGTGCTGCCCGGCCTTCACGAGCGCGAGGATCGTCGTCGTCATGGCCGCCATGCCACTCGAGAAGCTCAGCGCCTCGTCGGCCCCCTCGAGCGACGCGAGGCGGCCCTCCAGCGCGTTCACGGTGGGGTTGCCGTAGCGTCCGTACTCGCCGCGATGCTCGTCGGCGTGGGTCCCTTCGAAGAACGAGACGAGCTCCGTGGTGTCGCGGAACACGAAGGTCGAAGTTTGAACGATGGGCACCGGCACACCGTCGCCGGGGACGAAGCGCGGGCGCCCTTCTTGGACGATCGACGTGGAGCTCGGGGCCGGGCGCTTCGTGGGCATGTCGCGTTACTCGCTCGCGTTTGGTGAAGAGAGCTCGGGGACCGCAAAGGCCACGACGCTGTCGGCGAGACGGCGACGGCCCTTCAAGAAGTAGTGCTCGAAGCCCTCGAAGAGCTCGAGCGTGGCGCCAAGATCGCCGGCGAGGCCCTGCGCTTCTTCGACGCTGCAGAAGTCGTCTTCCGTCCCGAGGAACATCGCGATGCGCCCGCGGAAACGCGCGGCGTCTTCGCGCACGAAGGTGAAAATGCGCACCGCCGGAGCGATGAGGGCGACGCGCTCGATGCCTCCCTCCTCCGCCGCGCCGCGCAGGCCGACCCACGTGCCGAAGGAGAACCCCACGAGCGTGATGGGCGCCTGCTGTCCGAGGTTCGCGCGAAGCTCGCGGATGGCCGCGCGCACGTCGTTCACCTCGGCGAGCCCCTTGCCGTAGCTGCCCTGGCTCTCGGGCACGCCGCGGTAGTTGAAGCGCAGCGTCGCCGTGGTCTCCGGCGCCTTCTCCGCGATCACCTTCGCGATCGCGAGGATGACGGCCGAGTGCATCGTGCCGCCGTAGAGCGGATGGGGGTGGCAAAGCACGACCCCACGCGAGGCCTCGCGCGGCAAGCGCATCGCCGCGTCGAGCGCGGGTTCACCTGGGAGGCCGGGCAGCGTGAACCGCGATTCGCCTGGGATCCACACCTCGGGCGAACGCACCGGGTTCGCGGGTGGGTCCGGCAAGTGGAACACGCGAGGCATGGCTGCGGGCTTAGCAGGGTATGGAAGCCATGCTCAATGTGTTCGCGCGAGCGAAGACGCGCGAGAGCGCCGACGGCCTCAGGAGGCGTCGACGTCCTTCTCTTCGACGAGCTGCACGTCGGTGACCGCGACGCCGCGATCGGTGTGCTTGGCAAAGTCCACGATCGTCAGGGCCGCGACCGAGGCCGCCACGAGCGCCTCCGTGTCGACGCCGCTCTTTTCGACCGCGTCGACCGTGGCCTTGATGAGGATGCTCCCGCTCGCGTAGTCCGCTTGGCAGATGACCTCGACCTTCGTGATCGGCGACGGGTAGCAGAGCGGCAAGAACTGCGAGGCGTGCTTGCCCGCTTGGATGCCCGCGATGCGCGCCATGGCGAACATCTGCTCGGGCGTCGTGTCGCCGCCGAGGAAGAGCGCGAGCGACTCGACGCGCATTTGCACGCGCGCCGAGGCCACGGCGCGGTGGGTCGACACCATGCGGAAGTGGCCGCTCGAGGCGGGAGCCGCAGGGCGCGCGGACTCCTGACGACGAAAGAGGCCGTCGTAGAAGCGCGCGAGGCGATCTTCGGGTCCTTCGTTCGCGACGAGCATGAACGCGAAGCGGTCGAGCGGGCGGAGCGCGGCCCACTTGGCGGCCTCGAGGGGGCGATCGGCGCCAAGCTTCTCGAGGAGGTCGGCGGGCGCCTCTTCCGCGGGCGGGTCGGTGACCGCGTCACCCCAGTCGGAGGGCGGGTTCGCCTTGTGGGTGATGTCTTGGATCTTCGCCCGGTCGATCGACGGCTTCGCCCCCTCCATCACGACGGTGCGGCGATCGCCGAGCGTGAGGCTCTTCCAGCCCTCTGCCGTGAGGATTTCACCGGCGATCATGAGGGCGCGACGCGCAGCGATCGGCATGACGCTCAGGTCACGCTTCTCGCCTTCGGCTTCGTAGATTGGAACGTTGTTATCGGGCATCCGTCGAGGTTCTCCGCGTCGAAGAGAAAGCTATCAGAGGATTCCTGCGCGCTGCACCGGCTCAGTGCGCCGCGCGTTGCTTCTTTGCCCAAGCGAGGATTTCGTCGAGCAGCGACGCGACGGGGACCTTCTCGGCCTTCTTCGGGTCCGCCTCGGTGCGGGCCTTGACCTCGGCCACGCCCTCGGCCCAGCTCTTGCCTCCGAGCGTCACGCGGAGCGGGCAGCCCACGAGGTCGGCGTCCTTGAACTTCACGCCGGGGCGCTCGTCGCGGTCGTCCCAGAGGACCTCGATACCTGCGGCCTGCAAGTCGTCGTGGAGCTTCTGCGCGGCTTGCATGACCGCTTCGTCGACACCGAGGGTGCAGAGGTGCACGTGGTAGGGCGCGAGCGAGAAGGGCCACACGATGCCCGACGCGTCGTTGTGCTGTTCGATCGTCGCGGCGACGAGGCGCGAGACGCCGATGCCGTAGCAGCCCATCACGAGGGTCTTCTGCACGCCGTCGCGGTCGAGGAACGAGGCGTTCATCTTGGCCGAGTAGTGGGTACCGAGGATGAAGATGTGGCCGGCCTCGATGCCCTTGTACTCCGCAAGGGTCCCGCTGCACTTCGGGCACGCGTCGCCCACGCCGACCTTGCGGACGCGCACGACCTGGCCTTCGAAGTCCTTCCCGAAGGTCACGCCCACGAGGTGGTGGTCGGTCTCGTTGGCGCCGGTCACGCCGTCAACAACGGCGGCCGCGTCAAAATCCACGAGGATTTTTCCAGCAAAACCAACGGGACCCGCGAACCCAACGGCGGCGCCCGTGGCCTTCTTCACCTCGTCTTCGCTCGCGAGCTCGCACTCTTGCGTGCCGACGAGCTTCGCGACGGCGATCTCGTTGATCTCGTGGTCGCCGCGGACGACGACGAGCACGGGGCCCTCAGCGCCGCGCACGACGATCGACTTCAGGAAGCGCTCCTTCGGCAGCTTCAGGAACTTCGCGACGTCTTCGATCGAGCCGACCTTCGGCGTGAGCACCTTCTCGCGCTTGCCGCTCCCTCCCTCGGCGCGCGCGGCCTCGCGGGTCTCGGCGACCTCGACATTCGCTGCGTACTCGCAGCTGGTGCAGGCGACGATCGCGTCTTCACCCGAGTCCGCGAGGACCTGGAACTCGGCGCTCGTGGAGCCGCCCATGGCGCCGGAATCCGCCTGGACCATGCGGTAGTTGAGGCCCATGCGGTCGAAGATGCGGCGGTAAGCCACGCGCATGGTCTCGTAGCTCTCGCGCGCCCCCGTCTCGTCGGCGTCGAACGAGTAGGCGTCTTTCATCACGAACTCGCGGCAGCGGAGGAGACCGCCGCGCGCTCGAGGCTCGTCGCGGTACTTTGCCTGCACTTGGTACAGGTTCTTCGGCAGGTCGCGGTAGCTGCGGATCTCGCGGCGCGCGATGTCGGTGACGACCTCTTCGTGCGTGGGGCCGAGGTGGTAGTCGCCGCCCTTGCGGTCCTTCATGCGGAACAGCGTGTCGCCGAAGCGCTCCCAGCGGCCGGTCTCTTCGAAGAGCTCCTTCGGCAAGATCGCGGGCATGAGGATCTCGAGGGCGCCCGCGCGGTCCATCTCCTCGCGGACGATGCTCTCGACGCGGCGGAGCACCTTGAGCCCGAGCGGCAAGTACTCGTAGATCCCCGCGCCCACGCGGCGTACGTAGCCGGCGCGGAGCAAGAGGGCCGTCGACACGTTGTGCGCGTCGGTGGGAGCTTCCTTCAGGGTCGGGAGGAGGGCGCGAGAGAAACGCATGGGCATCCGCTACCCGAAACGCCCGAGCGCGGCTACCGGTCAGTGACCGCCGAACCAGGCGCGCTCGATGAGCTTCGGGGCCACGGTTCCCTCGCGCAGCAGGCGGTCATGGAACGCCTTGAGCGAGAAGCTCGTGCCCTCGAGCCGGCGCGTGCGCTCCCGGAGCGCGCGGATTTGCTCGCGACCCACGAGGTACGAGAGCGACTGCGTCGGGTTCTCGCTGTAGCGGCGCACCTCGCTCGCCGCGAGCGCGCGCTCGAGGTGAACGCGTTCGACGAGGAAGTTCTCGGCGTCTTGGAGGCTCATGCCCCGCGTGTGAAGGCCCACGTCGAGCACGATGCGCGCCGCGCGCACGAGGGTCCACTCGAGCTGCATCATGCGCTCGCGCGGCGCGTAGTACCCGAGCTCGGACATCAGCTCCTCGGAGTAGAGAGCCCACCCTTCGGAGAAGATCGAAGGCCCGATCGCCTTGCGCACGAGCGAAGGGTGGCGGCGCGCGATCGAGAGCTGCAGGTGGTGACCGGGGTACGCCTCGTGCACCGCCGTATCGACGACGTCACCGAAGTCGCTCTCGCGGAGCCACTCCTCTTGCTGCTCCGCGTTCCAGGTCGGGTCCACCGGCGTCACGAAGAAGAAGCCGCGCGTCGTGGCATCGAACGGCGGCGCCTGATCGTACGAGGCCTGCGTCGTCGCGCGAAGAAAAGGCGGCGTCTCCTCGACCACCAGATCGTCGCCTGGCGGGAACGTGACCACGTCGCGCGCGACGAGGAACGCGCGGGCGCGCTCGACCTCGCGGCGGTAGGCCGGCACGAGATCCGCCGCGCTCGGGTGTTCGCCCTTGATCGCGGCGAGGACCTCGGACGCGTTCTTGGCCTTCGGGTCGATGCGCTTGGCGACCTCGCCCATCGCCTCCTCGGTTTCGCGCATCACGCGCAGCCCGAGCGCCTCGAGGTCCGCGGGCGTGTCGTCGAGCGCGTAGTTGGCCCGCAGCAGTCCTTCGAAGAGCGCGCTGCCCGCCGCAAACTCGCCCTTCGATCGCGGCAAGAGGTCGCTCTCGAGCCACGCTGCGTACGCGGCATAGGCCGCGCGTGCGTCGCCGATCGCCTTTGCATTCTGCACACGCTCACCCGGCAGGGCTTCGTCCAGAAAGGCGCGGAGGGTGTCGAACATTTCGGCGGCGGACCGGCTCTTGCCGATGGCGATGCGCGTCCACGAGGGCGGCGGGTTCACGAGCGTGGTGCGCGCCTCTTCGAGCAGGGCTGGCACCCGTGCGAGCCTTGCGTGCATGGCGCGCGCGCGGGCGACCGGCGTCCCGTATTCGTTCGTCGCCATGCGAAAGAGCGTGCCGAGAGGCTCGCAGTAGCTGTCGGGCATGCGGCGGTGAGGAGCGAGCTTCTCGCGCACGAGCACGTCGGCTTCGAGGGCTCCCGCGAGCATCGCCAAATCGACGCCGTCCGAGCTGCGCGGATCGACCGAGGACTCGACGGCGCGCACCTCCGCGAGGAACACTTTCTCCTCGTCGAGGATCGCGCGCACTTCCCCTTCGCGGCGCTCGTCGAGGCGGTCGTCGTGCGCGTGCAGACCGAGCGCCGATGCGGTCTCCGGCGACCAGCGCAGGAGGTTCGAGAGGTAGCGCTCGCCGAGGCGACCGGCCGGGCTCGTCTGCACGGCCACGGCCGCGAGCGCAGGGTCGCGCGCGGCCGCCACGCGTTTGCGGCAGCCGATCGTCGCCAAGCCCAGGACCATGACACCCGCCCAAACGCCGATTCGCGAACGCATGCGGCCCGCATACGCCAACCGCGGCCGCCGTGCACGTTCGTCGCCCGCTCGGCCCGACGCTGGGCTATGAGCGGCCCTCATGAAGCGCGTTCCCCTCGCCCTCGCGGCGCTCGCCTTCCTCGCCGCACCGAAAGCCTTCGCGCGCTGCGAAGGTGACCCGAGCTGCACCAAGCTCGACACGCTCCTCGCGGCGCCAGGAGCGAGCCCCTTCGCCTCGGTGGGCACGTCGGACGTGCTCTCGGCCTGGGACGCAGGGTTCGGCTTTCAGGCTTCCTTCGTGCGCAACCCCATCGCCGTCCTCGTCCCGACGACGAGCGCGACCGGCGAGCGCCTCGAACTCGTCGACCGACAGATGACCGCGAGCTGGCTCTTTGCCATGGGCCTCGGGGCCGGGCTCGAGGCGGGCGTGGCGGTCGACTCGGTCGTCGACGCCGCGGGGCCGGGGCTCGCAGGCGCGAACGCAGGCCCCGCCCTTCGCGAGACGGGCCTCGGCGACGTGCGCACCCAGCTCCGGTGGGCCGCCCTCGAGCGACCTCGCACGCCGAGCGAGGGCACGGTCGGCCAGGGCTTCGGCTTCGCGCTCACGGGCGGGCTCACGCTCCCCACGGGGATGGCGAGCGCCTTCGCCTCCGAGCGCCGCGTCATGGGCCAGCTCACCGCCACCGCCGACTACGTGAACGGACCACTACGCGCCGCGGTCGACCTCGGCACGCGCCTGCGCAAGCGTGCGTCCGTGTTCGACGCCAAGTGGGGCTCGCAGATCCTCGTCGCCGGTGCCGTGTCGTACGACGTGCTCACGGGCGATACGGGCCGCGGCGCACCTCGCCTCCTCTCGCTGGGGCTCGAAGCGTGGGCGCTCCCGTCGCTCGCCGACGATCGCTCGACGCTCGATGTCCTCGCGACCGCGAGCTCGGCGCCTGCGTGGGCTGGCGAGTTGAGCCTCGTCGCCGGTGCGGGCCGCAGCTTCGTCCTCGCCGGGCCCGACCTCG
>CAIOHM010000181.1 GCA_903858055.1 uncultured delta proteobacterium | reverse complement strand
GTTCGCCGAGGAAGCGATCGGCCCCGCGGAGCGCGGCGAGGTACGACGCGTAGTCGCCGGCGTGCGCATGTTCATCCGTGTCCCCGAGGCCAACGGCGAGCACGCGAGGCCGCGCGCGCTCGAGGTAGCGCAGGGCGATCGCGGACGTGTGCGCATCGGCGCGGTAGTCGTCATGGCCAGGCGTCGGTGCGCTCGCGGCCGCAGCGTCGAGCATCGCGTCGAGTTCGCTGTCGATCCTCACGCGGTCACGCGTGGCGCCGCCGTGACGACCGGCACTCACCGTGAGCCGCTCCGGAGCGGAGCTCGCGGCGTGCGCGATCTTCTCCCACGACGAGATGATCGCGACGTCGCGGTCGGTCGCGGCGACCTCGTCCCGCGCGCGGTCGAAGAACGTCCGCCGCGTCGTCGGGTCGCAGCCGTTCGTCCGGCAACCCACGCTCGTCGATCCCGAGAAGATCTCGAGGTAGCCCGGGAGCGAGACGTAGTTGGGCCCCGACGCCATCATCGGCTTGCCGTGCCCCGGCGCGCCGCTGACGACTCCCTCACGAGCGAAGGCGTAGAGGTTCGGCAGGAGGGTCGCCGCATCCACGACCTCCCGAGCAGGAATGCTGGCCATCGTGGCCATCGCAGGGTCGACGCCGCCGAAGACGTCTTGCCAGCGAACGCCGTCGATCGTGACGACGATCACGTTGTCCGTGCGGCGCTGCGATTGCGGGCGCACGGGGAGCTCGAGCACCGGCGAAGGACGCGGCGCGAGCACCTCGGGACGCGGCAGCCACGTGCAGGCAGCGAGGAGCGTGGAGAGCGAGACGGCGAGCGTGCGGAGACGATGGCGGTTGGTCATCGGCTGCGCAGTGTGCATAAGCCGTATGACGCTTTCCGCCCGTGAACGGAAAAGCGTCGCAACACGTTCATGTCGTGCGGCTGACCGGTCGCGCTCGCGACGAGGTCATGCGCGCGAGCGTTCGGTGACACACGAAAACGCCACGAATGCGCCTTCGCACTGGCAAACCGCTCACGCGCCCGAGGAGCCCCCCGAAGCCGTCCCCTCGCTCGCCTCGCACGCGAGAAGTTCGGACTTTCGCTCGACTCCCCAACGGTACCCGCCGAGCGAGCCCCCGGCGCGGAGGACGCGGTGGCACGGAACGACGATGGCGATCGGGTTCGCGCCGACGGCCTGGCCCACCGCGCGCGCCAAGCGAGGGTCGCCGAGGTCCGCCGCGAGGGTGCCGTAGGTGGTCGTGGCGCCGTAGGGCACCGCGAGGAGCGCGCACCACACACGAAGCTGAAACGGCGTTCCCACGAGCGTCACCGCGAGCGACGCTCGAGGGCTCACGAAGAGGCGCTCGGCGAACGGGCGCACCAGGTCCTCCCCGTCTTCGCGCACGGTGCACGCGAGGCGCGCTTCCACCTCCGCGGACGAAGCCTCGCCGAACGAGAGCCACGCCAGCGTCCCCTCGAGCACACCGATCGTGCACGCACCGAACGGCGTCGGCGCGAGAGCACGACGAACGATCGCCCTGGGAGGAAGCGCCCCAAGCGGTCGTGCCGCGACACGGAGCTCACGAGGTCGAAAGGCCGTCACGTCGCGCATGCACGATCCGTAACACGCGCGCTCACGGCGAAGCGCCGTCCGTTCCTCCGCCTTGTGCACGGCGCACGCGCCCTTACGTCGAGCACGGGTCGCGATGGGAAACGAGGAGGAGACATGGGCTCGACAGCGCGTGACGTGAGGATTTTTCCGGGCGGAATCGATGGAGTGTTGCGGGTCCCTCGTCATGCGAAGGGCCTCGTGATCTTCGCGCACGGCACGGGCTCGAGCCGCACGAGTCCGCGAAACGTGGCGGTCGCGATGGCCCTCGACGAGCACGGCTACGCCACGCTGCTGCTCGATTTGCTCACGACGAGCGAGGCGACGAAGCACGGTCAGGTCTTCGACGTAGCGCTCCTCGCCCTTCGCCTCGAGCACGCGATCCGCTGGGCGGCGCGCGAACCCGTCACGCGCGATCTCCGCGTGGGTCTCTTCGGTGCGAGCACGGGCGCCGCGGCCGCGCTCGTCGCCGCTTCGAACCTCACGCACCGGGTGGCGGCCGTGGTCTCGCGCGGCGGTCGGCCCGATCTCGCGGGCCCTTCGCTCGAGGAGGTCGCGGCCCCCACGCTGCTCGTCGTGGGGTCCGAAGACCACGGGGTCCTCGCGTTGAACGAGCGCGCCCTTGCGCGTCTCCACGGCCCCAAGGACGTGGCGATCGTCCCTCGCGCAACCCACCTCTTTCCGGAACCGGGGGCCATGAACCACGTGGTCGCCCATGCGATCGCGTGGTTCGATCGGTACCTCGCCGCGCAGGCTTCGAGCGTCACGTCGCCTTCGCTGCCCCAGGGGGCCTCATGACGTTCCTCGATCGCCGTGATGCCGGCGAGCGCCTCGCGCGCCGCTTGCTTGCCTACCGCCGCGAGCGCCCCGTCGTCGTCGCGCTCCCGCGCGGAGGTGTCGCCGTGGCGAGCGAGGTCGCGAAGGAGCTCGGCGCGCCGCTCGACGTGCTCGTCGTTCGCAAGGTCGGCGTCCCCTTCGAGCCCGAGCTCGCGATGGGTGCGGTCGCCGAAGGGATGCCGCCGGTCGTGGTCCGCAACGAAGCGGTCCTCCTCCACGCGCGCGTCTCCGAAGCGCAGTTCCAAGACGCCCTGGCCCTCGCGACGCGCGAGCTCATTCGTCGCAAGCACCTCTTCCGCGGCGATCGCGAGCCCCTCAACATCGAAGGGCGCACGGTCCTCCTCGTGGACGACGGCATCGCGACGGGCGCGACCGTGCGCGCGGCCATCGAGGCGCTGCGGCGGCGGCGACCCAAGAGCCTCGTGCTCGCGGTGCCGATCGCGCCCACGGACGTCGTCGACGAGCTCCGCCCCCTCGTCGACGCCGTCGTCTGCCTCGACGAGCGCGCGTACCTGGGGGTCATCGGTCACCACTATGCGGACTTTCGGCCCGTGACCGAGGAGGACGTCGTGCGCGCGCTGCTCCGCGACGCGACAGGCTGCGAAAG
>CAIOHM010000180.1 GCA_903858055.1 uncultured delta proteobacterium | reverse complement strand
CTTCGGCGGCGTGGCGAGCGCGACCCCGGGGACGGCGGCGACGCTCGGCCGCACCTCCTCCACGGTGCGGAGCGTGACGACCCTGCCCGAGTTCGCCGAGGTGCCGGACGCGAGCTACGGGCTCGCGGACTTCCTTCTGGGCAACGAGCACTGCTTCGCGCGCGGTGCCGTGAGCAGCGATCCTGCGCGCGACGCCGCCGCCCGCGCGACGCCCGAGGGCGCCGCCACCTGCCACGATTTCCAGAGCCGCATGGGCTCGGTCAACTCCACGCACTTCGGAGCCCAGGCCCGCGCCTCCTACGCTCACTACCACGCGCTCGCGCTCGAGGTGGCCCAGCGCTGCCGCGCCGATGCGGGCCGCCTCCCGGCCCGCGAACCGTACACCACGACCGTCGCCAAGAGCTGCGAGCTCGAGGCGCTTGCCCTCGAGGTGACGGGGCAACACTACCTGCAAGATGCATGGTCTTCGGGCCACATGTGGCAGCGCTGGGGTACTCCGCTCTTCGAGCCCACGGCCGAAGGCCGCGTGCGGCAGCAAGTCGTCGGCATGCTCTCCGGTCTCATTCACGGATGGCGTTCGCTCGCCAAGGACTACTTCTTCCTCTCGTACTGGCAAGACGACCAGCTCTGCATGCCCGGCTTTTATGCGAACTACGCGCCGAGCGAGGAGGCTGCGCACGCGGGCGAGCTCGTCCGCTATGGCTTCGCGGGCAGCCCGGCGCGCTTCGCAGCCGGCGGCGACGAGTACCTCTTGCCTTGCACCGCGAAGGACAAGAGCGAGCGCTGGGCCGTCGCGAGCCCCATGGCCGACTCGCCCTTGCGCGCCCAGCACCGGCGCCTCCTCTCCTGCAGCGTCCGCGGCGTCGCGGAGATCTACGACGCGGGACCAAAGACCCAAGGGCTCCGGCGCACCGAAGACGCGCTCGTCGAACGCGGCGTCTCCTCCTCGCTCGAGGAAGCGTGCTGGGGTCAGCGCACCACCAACCAGTCCCTCGTTCTTGGCTCCGCCGTCTCCACGCTCGCGCGCCTCGACGATCCGGCGCTCATCACGCGCTGGGCGATCGAACGCCTCCCGTGGGTCGCGTCTTCGGTCACGAGCGAGACCATCGACGACGCCACGTGGGCCGCGATCCGCGATCGCCTTCGCATCGATTTTGCCGCATATGGCCTCGCGATTCGCCAGGCGGCGGCGCTCCGTCCCGACGGCCTCGACGCCGCCGAACTCGCCCGCACACCGCTGCTCGGCTTCGGCGCCAACGCTCAAACCGCCAACCTGATCGCCAGCGGAAGCGTGAGCTACCTCGAGCGCCCCACGCGGGCCCAGTGGACGACGCCGACGAGCATCGCCTGCACGAGCGACGCGGGCTGCGGCACGGACGCCTACTGCGAGGGCGCGACCGGCGAGACCAACGCGGGGCGGTGCGTCCGCAAGGAGCAGGCGATCCTCCGCGTCTTCCGGAACGGTGAGGTCGCGCACTGGTGCGCCGCCGACACGAGCGCCGACCTCGCGAAGCTCGCCGCCTCGTGCCGCGCAGGCTCGAGCGTCGATGCCTGTGCAACCTGCATCGATTGGGTTCGCCCCCATGCGAAGAGCCTCCGGGGACCGAGCGTCTGCCAAGCGCTCGCCGTGAGCGGCGCCGTGGTCGTGGGCAGCGGCTCCGACCTCTCCTCCGAAGCGGCCGCAAGCCTCTACTGCCGCGGACGCTGACCCCGCGATCAGCGCGACGAGCGCACCTGCCGCTGCACCTCGTGGAGGGTCTCCTGGTGCACGCGGAAGGTGCCTCGGCGCGGACGGTCGAGCTCCACGATCACGAAGAAGAGCGAGCCGATGAGGAGGCACTGAAGGTAGGCGACGACCGACGGCCGCGCGCCCCCGAGTCCGCTCGCGTACCCGACGACGGCGCTCGACACGAGGAAGGCCACGAACACGAGAACGAAGAGCCCCGCGGGTACCCGCCGCACGAGCGCGGCCTCCCGGCTCCGGCAGGCGGCCATCAGCTCGTTCGTCGCCACCATGAAGAGGCCGCTCGTCGAAGGGTTCGGGTCGAGCGCCTCGGCCTCGCGCACGAGGGCCCAGAGGCCGACGTGAAGTCGCTCCGTTTCCTGGGCTTCCGTCGCACGGGCCTCGTCGTCGACGAGCGGGGTGCGGGCGGAGGCCGCGCGGTGCTCTACGTAGGCCACGAGGGCCTCATGGGCCCGTTCGCGCACGGCGGGGTGGACGACCTGCGCGCGAAGGGCGGCCGTGGCGATCGCGTTCGCCTCCGTCACGAGGACGCTGCCGAGCTCCGCGTGGCGCTGAAGCGAGACGGAGAGTGTGAACCCCAGCACCAGCCCCAAGAGCGCGATGAGCGACCCCGAGAGCGCGCTCACCTGCCCCCGCACCGCGTCCCCTGCGCGAGCCGTGCTCGCGAGGCCGAGGCGCGCGCCCCCCTCGAGCACGAGAAATCCGGCCGCGAGCAACCCTGCGACCAGGGCCAAACTCGGCGCACGATAAAGCCAATCGAGCATGCGGCAGCCTTCTCCTCGCGCATCATCGACCCGAGCACGCGCGACGCCCAGCGAATTCGCGCGCCCCGACTCCGCGGCCGAACGAACGCATCCGCAGCATTCGACAACGAGGCGATCGCCTGACGAAACCTCATTTGTGGCGCTTTTGTGTTGCACCGCAACAACGCCGCGCTAGTGCGGCGCGCATGTCCGCTCCGCACGCCACGACCGACGCCGCTGCCCCCGCCCCCGTCTTCGGTGAGCCGACGCCACTCGGCCTCTTGGGTCTCGCCATCGGCTGCGCGTCGCTCGTGCCGATCGCCTTCGGCATGATCCCGAGCGACCCCGCGAAGATCGTCATGATGTTCAAGACCGCGTCGTGGCTTTGCCTGCTCTTCGGCGCGGGCTGCCAGTTCCTCGCGGGGCTCATGAGCTTCGCGAACAAGAACGGCATCGGTGGTGAGGCCAGGGGCGGAGGCATTTACAATACAGGCAATCTGACGCTGATTAACGCCACCGTCAACAGAAATCTGGCGCTAGGCGGCAACGGTTTCGGCCT
>CAIOHM010000179.1 GCA_903858055.1 uncultured delta proteobacterium | reverse complement strand
GGCGCCTCGAGGAGCTCGCGCGCGCTCGTGACGCCGATGCGGGAAGCCGCGACGCCCGCCATCGAGAGCGTGTCGGTGTCTTCCACGGTCGCGCTCGAGCGCACCGCGAGCACGTAGCGACCGTGATCGGAGGCCTCCTGCCACAGGCGCTCGAGCTCCGCGTCGAAGCCGGTGGGCAGCGCGATGCGGCGCCAGGCGTCGAAGGCGCGCCCCACGCGATCGCTCGAGCGGCGTCCCTCGGTCTTGAGGAGCGCTTCGATCGCGAGATCCGCCGGGAGCTGCCGCGCGACCTCACTGTAAATCTCCGCAGGGCACACCCACGAGGCCGGCACGAGCAAGCCCGAACGCTCGATGCGCGCGAGCTGCGCCGCCTTCCCGCCGAGGGAACGCGCTTCGTGCCCGCGCCGCGCCGGGGCCGCGGCGAGCGGGAAGAAGAAGCGGGGCTTGGTGGCCATGGGTCTCAGTCGAACTCGAAGTCGTTCGACTTCTTCGTGGTCGGCACGGGCACGGGAGCCTTCTGCTCGACGGGCTTCGCTGCCGGGGTCGCAGGCGTCGTATTACCTGGAATGGATGCGGGAGTACCGGACGCAGCCGGGGTCGCGTTCGCCTGCTCGAGGATGTGGAACTCCACGCGGCGGTTGCGTGCGCGCCCGGCGTCGTCGTTGTTCGAAGCGATCGGGCGGTCTTGGCCGTAGCCGTGCGCTTCGAGGCGTTCGCTCTGGACTCCTCGCTGCGTGAGCCAGCGCTCGACCGAGTGGGCGCGCGCGTCGCTGAGCTTCGTGTTGGCTCCCGCGTTGCCGCGGTTGTCCGTGTGGCCCTCGATGCTCACCCGCAGAATGCGCGTGTGGATCTTCATGAGCGACGCGACCTCTTCGAGGATCGGGAACGACACGGGGAGAAGCTCGGCCGAGCCGGTCTTGAACTGCACCTGCTGCAGGATGCGGATCTGCTTGCCCTCGAGGCGAATGAAGCGCGGGCACCCGTTGTCGTCGGGGTTCGTGGCGCGCACGCCCGGCTCTTCGGGGCACGCGTCGTCGTCGTCCTCGATGCCGTCGCCGTCGTAGTCGCTCTCGGGGCAGCCGTCGAAGTCCTCGATGCCGTCCTTGTCTTCGGGCTGCGTGGGGCACTTGTCGAGGATGTCGACGATGCCGTCGCCGTCCGTGTCCTTCGCCTTCGGGCAGCCGTCGGTGGGGTCCGGTGGCTCGCCGTCTTCGGGGTCGAGCACGCACGCGTCCACGTCGTCGAAGATGCCGTCCTTGTCCGTGTCGATCCGTGGGCGGCGCTTCTTCGCGGCCTCTTCTTCGAGCTTGCGGCGCTCGAAGTCCGTGAGGTCGTCGCCAAGGGTTTCGCGGTAGCCGACGACCGCGGTCATCCGGAAGTCCGGTGCTCCGTAGCCGCCGAGGATCATGCTGCCGATCGCGGGGCCGGCCCACCAGGCGCTCTTCTCGCCGAAGCGAAAGCGCGCCTCGCCCAGCCACTCGACCGGGGAGTTGCGCGCGGTGAAGAGGGTCTTCCCTACGATGGGGTCGTCGGTCTCGAGGCCCGTCTGTCCGAAGAAGGTCACGCCCGCGCGCATGTTCCACGCGGCGAAAGGCACGAACGCGCCAAGGGCCCAGCGCCACTCGTTGCCGACGCCGAGACCGTTGTTCTTGCGCGGGTCGTTGAGGCGCACCTTGGGCCGCACGTTCACGCCGGTGTTCGCCACGATGCTCACGTCGTCGATCTTGTACTCGCCCGCGACGAGCGCGGTCGCCGTGACCTCGCCATCGCCGCCAAAGCTCGAGCGCGTGGCGTTGCCCGTGGGCGCGAAGACGCTCAGCTGCGAGGCGATCGCCATCGTCTCGTCGGCGCTCTTCCACGCGAGCACGCGCGCGTCGGCCCGCAGATCGCCGGCCCAGCCGCCGCTCGTCGTCACCACGCTCGACTGCGCGGTGAAGAAGTCGTTGTCTTGCGGGTACGCGGGGTTCTGGCCGCTCTGCGTGAGCGCCACGGGCAGCGTGAGCGAGAACTGCCACCGGTCCCAGAGCTGCGCGCCGAACGTGTAGGTCGAGACGAGCTGCTGGGCGATCACCGCCCGCTCGGACTCACGGAGCGTGACGTTGTCTGCGGTCATGGTCGCGGTCTTGAGCGGGTTCAACGAGAACCCGAGCGCGAACTGCCCGTAGAGGTTCGGGGTCTTTCGAAGCTTCGGCCTCACGAGCCCGACGCCGTCGTCGGGGCCGCCCGCGACGTCCAGGCGGTCGAGGTGGAACGTGCGCGACTGCGCCGAAGCGAGGCCGGTCGAGAGAAGACCCGCGGCCACGAGGCCGAGGAGGAGGTTTCCGCGTGCGTGCATGCGCGGACGAGACTATGCGCAGAACGGGCGCACGCCCAGCGAATCGCGGCGTTCCTGTCAGAGTCTCTCGCCCCGCGCACCGGGATCGACGCGGCCCACGATGGAAGCCTTGACACGATCGGCTCCTCGGTGCTTTATCCGCCCCCCCTCCCGAGAGCATGCCTCTCGAGCTCAGGTCTCGTCATGAAGCGCACTTTTCAGCCGTCCAACACCCGTCGTCGTCGCACCCATGGTTTCCGCGCCCGTATGGAAACCGCGGGTGGTCGTAAAGTCCTGCAGAACCGCCGCCGCAAGGGCCGCTGGCGCTTGACCGTTTCGACCTACGAGAAGTGAGCTCGGCTTCGTTTCCGAAGTCGGCGCGCTTGCGCCGCCGCTCGGAATTCGACGCCCTCCGCCATGCGACGGCCCGCACGGGTTCGTCGCATTTCGTGTTTGTGGCCACGCCGACCGCCGCCCCCGCGCGCCTCGGGGTGATCGTCTCGAAGCGCGTGGGCACGGCCGTGCGCCGCAACCGCGTGAAGCGCCTCTGTCGCGAGTGCTTCCGGCAGTGGCCTGCGCTCCGTGCAGCGCGCGTCGACATCCTCGTCATCGCGAAGGTGGGCGCGCCCTCACTCGACCTCGCGCAGACGAAGCGCGAGTTTCAGCGCTTGCTCAAGCTCCTGCAGCAGCTGCCGCCGCGCGAGGCTCCACGCGCCGTCGAAGCCTCGTGAACGGCGCCGCGCGACTCCTTCACGCCGGCGTACGGGGCTACCAGCGCGTGCTCTCGCCTTTTCTCGGAGGCCATTGCCGCTTCGAGCCGAGCTGCTCGCACTACGCGCTCGGTTGCCTCGAGCGGCACGGAGCGTGGCGCGGCTTTTGGCTCGCGGTGTGGCGCATTCTCCGGTGCCAACCGCTCTCCAAGGGCGGCTACGATCCCCCGCCGCCATGAGCACCCGTGCGCGCGGTTTTCGTGTCGTCTCCCTGAGAGCCTGCTAGTCGGCCGTCCTCTTCATGGAAAGCAGTCCTCTCCTTCGCTGGACCTTCATCGCCCTCGCGGTGGTCCTCGCGGTCAAGTTCGGTCCCTCGATGTTCGGCTCCGAGCACAAGGACCAGCCCGTCGTGAGCGAGCGTTACGTCGACGCACCGGGCTTCGTGGCGGACCCCGTCGACGACCCGCCCGGGCAGCCCGCCGAGGGTGAGCTCTGCACGATCGAAGGCTCGCGCTTCACCGCCGAGCTCTCCACGCGCGGCGCGGCGATCACGCACTTCTTCCTCACCGGCGACAAGTACACGCACAGCCCCGCCGCCGATCTCAGCTCCACGTTCACGAACGAGCGCTGGCGCTCGCTCCGCACGCTCTTCCGCGGAAAGGAAGGCGACACTCAGCTCCCGTACGATCGCTTCCCGTGGAAGCTCGCGGCGCACGACGCGACGAGCTGCACGTTCGTGCACGAGGCGCCCGAGGCGCGCATCGAGAAGCGCGTCTCTGCGGGCAAGGGCCCCTACGAGCTCGCCGTCGAAACGACCGTCGAGAACCGTGCCTTGGAGGCGCGCAGTCACCGCTTCTCGATCGGCGCCTACGCGTACCGCAAGAACGGGGACGTGAAGGGCAGCTTCGGCCGTGTTTCTCCCTTCCAAACCGATCTCTCCGTCGCCGCGGGCAAAGAGGTGACGCGCAAGCCGAAGGGTGACTTCAAGAAGGGCTGGTTCGAGAAGGACGCCATCGATCGCTACGTTGCGGTCACGAACTACTACTTCGCGCAGGCGCTCGTGCCGGCGACCGAGGGTGTGCTCCCGCAAGGCGAGCTCCTCGCCGAGCAGTGGTACGCCGCGGGCCAAGACCCGGAAGCCGACGAAGCGGGCACGGTCTTCCACGCGAACCTCGAGTACGCGGCGCGCTCGCTCAAGCCCGGCGAAAAAGCCACGTACCGCCAAGACGCCTACTTCGGTCCGAAGGAGCGCGACGTGCTCGCGGGGGCCCTCGGCGGCCGCGGCGGTCTCTCGGACCTCATCGACCTCGGCACGTTCTCGGGCGTCGCGAAGCTCCTGGTCGGCGCGCTGCGCTTCTTCGCGGAGCACGTCACCGCGGGCTCCTGGGGCCTCGCGGTCGTCTGCCTCACGCTCACGATCCGCACGCTGCTCCTGCCGCTGCTCATCCCGGGCATTCAGACCACGGTGGGCATGCGCAAGATCAAGCCCGAGGTCGACGCGATCAACGAGAAGTTCAAAGACGACCCGATGGCCAAGACCATGGCCACGCAGGAGCTCTGGCGCAAACACAAGATCAACCCCGCGAAGGGCTGTCTCCCGCAGCTCGCGGCGATGCCCGTGTGGTTTGCCATGTACACCACGCTGCAGACGGCCGTGGAGATGTACAATACACACTTTCTTTGGTTCAAGGATCTCTCGGCGCCGGACCCGTTCTACGTGCTCCCGCTCCTGCTCGGCGGCTTCATGATCGTCCAGCAGAAGCTCGTGCCCGCGCAGGGCATGGACCCGGTGCAGCAGCAGATGATGACGTGGATGATGCCCGCCATCTTCACGCTCATGATGCTCTTCCTTCCGGCGGCGCTCGGTCTCTACATGCTCACGAACAGCGTGCTCGGCATCGTCCAGCAGCTCGTCGTCGAGCGCATCGCCAAGAAAGAAACGGCGGCGACCATGATCGTCGTCTCCGAACCCACCCCGGCCGCGCCTCGTCCGAGCGCGCGCGCCTGATTCCAACAGAGGCAAGCAGTGGAAACGAACAACACGACCGGCGCGACCATCGACGCCGCAGATGAGCAAACCCAGAAGGCCCTCCGTTTCGTGGGCAACGTCCTCGAGACCATGGGCGTCGACGCGCGTGTGGCCTTCGACGGCGTCGAGCAGGTCGAGAACGGCCAGACGGAAGTGAAGCTCGCGATCAGCGGCGCCGACGCGAACCTCGTGATCGGCAAGAAGGGCGTCGTGCTCGACGCGCTCCAGTACCTCGTCTCGCGCGTGGCGAACCGCCCGGGCGCGCCGCGCCGCTTCTTCAACCTCGACGCCGACGGCTTCCGCGCGAACCACGAGAGCCGCCTCAGCGAGATGGCGAAGAAGCTCGCTCTCCGCGTCGCCAAGGAGGGCAAGGTCGTGACCTTCGATCCCATGAGCGCGCGCGACCGCCGCGTCGTCCACCGCGCCCTTTCGGGCATCGAGGGCGTGAAGACCGAGTCCTCCGGTGAGGAGCCGAACCGCCGCGTGCACATCATGCCGGCGAACGCGCCCGCCGCGAGCTGAACCCTCGGCCTTGTTCCCGGTGCGCGCCTGGGGTACTCCAGGCGCTCCCAAGCGTCACTAGCTCAGCTGGATAGAGCGTCGGCCTCCGGAGCCGAAGGTCAGTGGTTCGAATCCACTGTGACGCGCCCGTACTCACGAACCCTTCGGGTTCGTTTCGCTGTGCACATTGGATTCTGTCGATACGTGCACTCGTGCAGCTCGCCACGGCCTCGCGGCCGGCTCGCGGTCACTCGTGCAGAATCGAGCGAATCCACTGTGACGCGCCCCTACTCACGAATCGAGCTGCGCGTGGCGGCGTGAGGGGGGCTCCTCGCGGAGGAGGGCAGGAGCCCGGAGCCAAGAGCGCGAGCGCGGCGATCTGCGAGCGACCCCCCGTCGGCAGTGTTCGTCCCTTCGGCCGCCACCGGTCGGAGCGAGCGCGCGATCGCCCATGCGAGGCGAAGCGATGAGGCGGAGGGTCCTGGGGCCCCACCGGAGCGAGGAGCCGTCTCACGCCGTCGCGACGCACGCGCCCCCCGGAGCGAGGAGCGCCCTCACGCCCTCACGCCGTCGCGACGCACGCCCCCCACCGGAGCGAGGATCCGCCTCACGCCGTCGCGACGCAAGCTGCCTTATCGCCAGCCCTCGCGGTCGAGGAGCGCTTCGATGCGCGCCTTCAGGTCGTCGCGGATCTCCCGCACCCGCTCCACGGGCTTTCCCTTGGGGTCTTCGAGGGGCCAGTCGTCGCGGCGAAGGCCGGGCACGGCCGGGCATGCCTCGCCGCAGCCCATGGTGATGAGCATGTGCGCGGAGCCTGCGAGCTCGTCGCTCAGGAAGCGCGGCGTGACGTTCGCGAGATCGATGCCCACCTCCCGCATGGCCTCGAGGACTTCGGGATGCACGCGCGGGCCCGGTTGCGTTCCCGCGGAGATTCCCTCGGCTTTCGAGTGATCGACGAGGGAGTTGAACCAGGCGGCCGCCATCTGCGAGCGGCCCGCATTGTGGATGCATGCAAACAGCACACGTTTCATGGAGCGCTCTCCGAAGGGGCAGACGTGAACCACGCCGCGAGTCCCGTGGCCGCTGCGGCGCCGAGGAGCTGTGCGACGACGAACCCGGGCACGTCGCTCGGCCGAATGCCTGCGAAGGTGTTCGTGGCCGCGCGTGCGAGCGAGACCGTGGGGTTCGCGAACGAAGTCGATGCGGTGAACCAGTAGGCCGCGGTGATGGTCGCACCGACCGCGTAGGGGACCGCCGAAGGACGCGTGCGCACCACGTTCCAGATCACCGTGAGAAGCGTGAAGGTTGCAACGAACTCGCTGAAGAGCTGCGCCCCGCCTGCGCGCACGTGCTGGGAGGCCGCGAAGATCGGCTCCTCGAACATGAGGTGCGCAGCGGCGACCCCCGCGAAAGCGCCTACGACTTGCGCCAGGAGGTAGGGCAGGACGTGGGCTCGCGGGAGCTCGCCGCGCGCCCCCATGGCGAGGGTCACGGCTGCGTTGAAGTGCGCGCCCGAGACGGGCCCGAAGGTGAGGATGAGCGCCACGAGCCCTGCGCCCGTGGCCACCGTGTTCGCGAGGAGGGCGATGGCGACGTTCCCGCCCGCGAGGCGATCGCCCATGATGCCCGAGCCCACGACGGTCGCGAGGAGGAGCGCGGTGCCGAGCGCCTCCGCGACGAGCTTGCGCGGGAGATCAGCCACAGCAGCCCCCGGACTTCTTGCGCGTGAGGCTCGAAGCGCTCGTGAGCGGCGGAACGCAGCACGCGTCGCCAGTCTCGGTGCTCGTGCTCATGACCTCCGCTTCGCCCTTCACGAAGAAGACCTCCCACGCGTTGCCGTCCGGGTCTTGCACCCACACTTTGTCTTGCACGGCGTAGCAGCAGCTCACGTCCTCTTCGGTGCGCGTGGCGAGACCGGCGCGCTCGAAGCGCGCATGGGCCTCGGCCACGTCGACCTCGCTCGCGACTTGAATGCCAAAGTGTGCGGCGTTGAGCCCCGTGCGCGGGGCCTCTTGCATGGTGAGGTTCAGCGAGGGCTCGGCGAGATCGAACTTTGCGTAGCCCGGGCGTCGCTTGGTTGCGCGGACTCCGAAGGCGGCCTCGTAAAACGCCACCGAGGCGTCGATGTTCGTCACGTTCAGGGAAACATGGGGCTTCAGGACGTTCATGGTCTTCTCGTGCTCTCGCTCAACAGCAGGCTTTCGCGGCCTTGCCTTCTTTGCAGCAATCTTCCCAGAGGTAGTCGGTGAGGCGACGCAGGGCCCCGTAGTCCGCTGCGTAGACGTGGCTCGTGCCCACGCCGCGCACCGAGAGGAGGCCCGCGGTGACGAGGCGCTTCAGGTGGTGGCTCAGCGTGGAGGCGGGGACCTCGACGTGCGCTTGAATGGCGCCTGCGCTCGCGCCTGCCGTGCCCGCTTGCACGACGAAGCGGAGCACACGGAGGCGGACCGGGTTCCCGAGGGCTCCGAGCTCCGCCGCATGGCGATCGACTTTCGCGCTCATGGCTTACTTCTAGTTTTTTCGAAATAAAGCGCAAGGCCGAAACTTCCCAGGGTGAACCCAGGCGTACGCGGAGGATGCCGCAGCGTGACAAATGCGCTACGCCGCTCCCGGTTCCATGCCTTCGCCTGCACTTCCGCCCGCCCCGACCCTCGCCGCTTGGGGCCGTCTCCCGAAGCCGGGCTCGGAGCTCGTGAGCGAAGACCTCGCGCGCGCGACCCTCGGCGCGAACCTCTCGCGCGGGCTCGGGCGATCGTACGGTGACTCCTCGCTCCCCGCCGCCGCGAGCGATCGCGTCATCGGCACGCGCCGCGCAAACCGCGTGCTCGGCTTCGACGCGGCCACGGGCGTGCTCCGCGCGGAGGCGGGCCTGAGCCTCGCCGAGGTGAACCGCCTTTTCATGCCGCGCGGCTTCTTCACGCCCGTCACGCCGGGCACGAAGTTCGTCACGCTCGGCGGCATGGTCTCGAGCGACGTGCACGGCAAGAACCACCACGTGGAGGGGTGCTTCGGCCAGCATGTGCGCTCGATGAAGATGCGCCTCGCGGACGGCAGCCTCGTCGAGACCAGCCCCACGGCGGAGCCCGAGCTCTTCTGGGCGACCGTGGGCGGCATGGGCCTCCTCGGTCACGTGCTCGAGGTCGAGTTCACCCTGAAGCGCATCCCCTCGCCGTGGATCCTCATGGAGAGCGAGCGCGTGGGCGGCATCGACGAGTTCCTCGTGGCGCTCAACACCGCGGCGCCGCAGTGGCCCATGACCGTTGGGTGGATCGACTGCTTGAACGGCGGAAAAAAACTGGGCCGTGGCGTGCTCATGGCCGGGCGCTGGGCCGAGCCTCACGAGGCGCCCGCGGAGCTGCCGCCGGTACCAGGGGCCCTCGCGGTGCCGTTCGACTTCCCGAATCTCGCCCTCAACAAGTACACGGCATCTGTCTTCAATATTGCGTATTACTGGAAGCAGATTGCGAAGCGTGTGACGAAGGTGCTCTCGCCGGAGCCGTTCTTCTACCCGCTCGACGCCGTGCTCGAGTGGAACCGCGTCTACGGGTCGCGGGGCTTCACGCAGTACCAGTGCGTCATTCCGCGTGCGGCGGGCGCGCCTGCGGTGCGTGAGTTCATGGTGCGGCTCACGAAGTTCGGCGCCGCGAGCCCGCTCTGCGTCATCAAGGATTGCGGGCCCGAAGGGCAGGGGATCCTCTCGTTCCCGCTCGAGGGCACGAGCATCGCCGTCGACATGGCGGTCTCGCCCGAGATCCAGCGCGTGGTGAACGAGCTCAACGCCTTCGTCATCGAGACGGGCGGGCGCATCTACCTCACGAAAGATGCGTTCACGACGCCGGCCGACTTCCGTCGCATGGAGCCGCGCCTGCCTCGCTTCGAAGCGGCGCGTGAGAAGTATGACCCGAAGCGCGCGCTGCGGAGCGCCCAGTCGGTGCGCATCCTCGGCGACCGCGCCTCGTGAGTTTAGGCACCGCGGACCGCAAACGTTTGGTGTAGAACGCACGGGGGAGAAGAGCAGTGAAAGCAGTCGTTCTTGGCGGAACCACGGGCATGGGGCGGGCCATCGCGCAGCGCCTCGCAGAGCGCGGAGATCGCGTCTTTCTCCTCGGCATTGGCGAGGAAGAGCTCCAGAAGAGCGCGGCGGACCTCGCGGCACGAAGCGCCAAGAGCGAACCCACCGGCTACGCCGTGTGTGACCTCGAGCACCCCGAGACCTTCGCTCCGGCCCTCGACGCGGCGGAAGCGACCCTCGGCGGCCTCGACCTCGTCGTCGTGACGGCGGCGCTCTTCGCCACGCAAGAGGCGCTCGAGAACGACATCGAGCTCACGCGGCGCCTCGTGACCGTGAACTACGGCCACACGGTGGTCTTCTGCGAGCACGCGCGCAAGCGCCTCCTCGCGCGCGGCGGCGGCTCGCTCGCGGTGTTCTCTTCGGTCGCGGGCGATCGCGGCCGCAAGCCCGTGGCCATCTACGGCTCGGGCAAGGCCGGCCTCTCGCATTACCTCGAGTCCCTCGACCACAAGTTCCACGCGCAGGGGCTCCACGTGCTCACGGTGAAGCCCGGCTTCGTGAAGACCGGCATGACCGCGGGGCTGAAGCCGCCGCCCTTCGCCGGCGAGCCCGAGGGCGTCGCGAAAGTCGTCGTCCGCGCGATCGACGCGCGCAAGCCCGTGGTCTACACGCCGGGCATCTGGGCGCTCGTCATGCTGGTGATCCGCTGGCTCCCGCGCTTCGTCATGCGCAAGATCGGCTTCTAGCCGTGGCCCGCGTCGTCGTCTTCGGCGCCACGTCGGCGATCGCCGCCGAGGTCGCGGTCATGCACGCCGCGCGCGGCGACCGACTGCACCTCGTCGGGCGTAGCGCCGCGAAGCTCGCGCAGCTGGTCGACCGGTGCCGCGCCGTTGCGAAGGAGCCCGTCACGTTCGTCGCCGCCGACCTCGCCGACCTCGAGGCCATGGAGGGGCTCGTTGCATCCTGCATCGAAGCCCTCGGCTCCATCGACACGGCGTTCGTGGCGCACGGCGACCTCTTCGATCAGCTCGCGAGCGAGGCGACCTTCTCCGTCGCCGAGGCCTCGTTGCGTCTGAATTTCCTGAGCCCCGTGGCGCTCGTGGTGCCGCTCGCCAACCACTTCGAGCGGCAGCGCGGCGGACGCCTTGGCGTCATCACCTCGGTCGCGGGCGATCGCGGACGGCCGCGCAACTACACCTACGGAGCAGCGAAGGGAGGCCTCGGCCTCTACCTCCAGGGCGTGCGCTCGCGTCTCTACGGCGCCGGTGTCACCGTGACCACGCTCAAGCTCGGCCCCGTCGACACGCCCATGACCGCCACGCACACGAAGAACGCGGTCTTCGCGCAGCCGAAGCCCGTGGCCGAGGGAATCCTCCGCGCGATGGACGCCCGCAAGGCCGAGGTCTACGTGCCCGGTTACTGGGCGCTCATCATGTTCGTGGTCCGAAACACGCCCGAGGCGCTCTTTCAGAAGCTCGCGTTTCTTTCGGGCCGCTGACCGCGCGCCTCGCGAGGGTCACGGCGTGCGGAGCGACTCCTCGGCGCGCTCGAGCACGCGCGACCAGCCCTGCACCGCCCGATCGTGAATCTCCGCAGGTACGGCGCCGGCGTCGAGCGTCACGCGGCAGGCGCTCGCACCGAGGGGCTCGAAGGTGATCGCCACGGTGGAGGCGTCGTCGCTGTAGGCCGGCACCTTGAACGAGAACGAGAGCGCGCGCGGCCTCTCCATGACGAGGTATTCCCCCGTATGGACGACGTCTTCTTCGTCGCGGCGGTCGACCACCGTGAACGCGCCGCCGACGCGTGGGTCGAGCTCGATGCGCTGGAGCACTCCGCTCGGGGAGGCGAAGAAGAACCGCCGTGCACGCGCCTCCGTGAGCCACGCCTCGAAGCATGATTCGCAGGAGAAAGGCAGATCGCGCGAGACACGAACGACGACGTTGAGCGAGCCCATGGGCGCCTCCTTACGCTGCTTGCGCTACCCTTGCCACATGGGCGAACTCTCGAGCGCGCGCGCGGCGAGCGCGGCGTTGAAGGCCGAAGCGAGTGAAGAGCGTGCGCGGGTCTCGCGTTCGTTCTTCAAGACCGGCCCGGGGCAGTACGGTGAAGGCGACCGCTTCCTCGGCGTGACCGTGCCTGCCACGCGCGCGATCGCGAAGCGCGCTCACGCCCTCGGCGAGCCCGAACTCGAGAAGCTCCTCGCTTCGCCCTGGCACGAAGAGCGGCTCCTCGCCCTGCTCGTGCTCGTGCGCCGCTACGAACGCGCACAAGATCAGGAGAAACAGGCGGTTTGCGCGTTCTACCGCCGCCACTTCGCCGCCGTGAACAACTGGGATCTCGTCGACCTCTCCGCGTGGCAGATCCTCGGCCGCGAACTCCGCGTGCACGCCCGAGGCGACACCGTGCCGCGCGAACTCCTCACGCTCGCGGACTCCTCCGTGCTGTGGGAGCGCCGCATCGCGATGGTGTCCACCTTCGCGTGGATCAAGGAGGGGCAAGCGCGACCGGCGCTCGTGCTCGCCGCGCGCCTCTTGGGCGATCGGGAAGACCTCATGCACAAGGCCGTCGGCTGGATGCTGCGCGAGGTCGGCAAGCGCGTCTCACGCGAGGATCTCCAGGCATTCCTGCAGGATCACGCGCACGCCATGCCGCGCACGGCGCTCCGCTACGCCATCGAACACTTCGACGCAGAGGCGCGCTGCCGTTGGCTCGAACGCGGTCGAAGTGCGCTACGAAGGGCACCATGAGCTCGTCACCCGCGCACCGCCCGTTGGTCTTCGTCGGCATGAGCGGCGTCGGCAAGAGCCACCTCGCGCGCATCTTGGGGCGCGTCGGCTTTCGCACCTTCGACGTCGACACGCGGATCGCCGGCGAGCTTGCGAGCCTCGTCAAGCCCGAGCCGGGCGAGCTGCCCGTGTACGCGCTCGGCCGCTGGATGGACATGCCGTGGACCGAGGGTTTTGCCACGCGGGAGGCCGAGTACCTCGCGCTCGAAGAGCGTGTCACTGCCGCCTGCCTCGACGAAGCGCTCGCGTCGACCGTGCCCACGGTGATCGACACCACGGGGAGCGTCGTCTACCTCTCGGCGCCGCTGCAGGCGCGCCTCGAGGAGAGAGGCCGCGTCATCTACTTCCACACGCCCGAGAGCGATCGTGCGCGGATGCGCGAGCAGTACCTCCGCGACCCGAAGCCCGTGTGCTGGGGCGGACTCTTCCGCCGCGTGGGCGAGGAGACGCCGCGCGAGGCGATTGATCGTCTCTACCCCGAGCTCCTCGCGACGCGCGACAGCCTCTACCGTTCGATTGCCCAGGAAATCATCGAGGGTCCCGAGCTTCGCGGCGTCCAGGCTCCCGAGCTCCTCGCGCGGCTCGGGCTGAACGCCAACCCGCGCTAGCGTACGCGCTCGACTTCGTTCGGGTCGAGCTCGAGCTGCGCCTCGCACCCCTGCGCGGCCGCCAGCAGCAAGCATCGATAGAGGCGGGAGTTCTTCGCGAGGGGCATCACCTGGGGCGACGACGCGTGAGGCGTCATTCGGCTGTTCATCTTCGGGAAGACGCCGAGCGCCTTCACGATCGCATGGAGAAGCATCCCCGCGCCCGCGCTCTGGTCGTTCGCGATGGCGACGAGCGCGGGGAGCGTGGAGCTCGTCTCGTTGCTCGTGCTCTTGAAGATGCCGCCGAGCGTGAAGCGATCGTTGTAGTGTGCAACGGCACGAAGGATCACGCTCCGGAGCCGTGCCGCCGTCTCGTGCGTGCCGAACGCGTCATGCTTGAACTCCCCGAGGTACTGCCAGTCCGCGGACTTTCGGAGGAGCTGTTCGAGATCGTGCGGGGTGGTGGCCTTGGCGCGAGTCTCGAGCCACAGCGGATGCTTCTGTGCGGCGGTGAAGCGAGCGTCGGTGTCGTCGTTCGGGTCATCCCAACCCGGCGTGACGGCGATCATCGCGCCGAGCTGGCACGAGGCGACGACGAGCTCGGAGCAAAAGACCTTCTTCGCAATGGGGTCCTGCCTTTCGTCGTTCGCGTACTGCACGAGGCGCGGCCAGTACTTGCGAACGAGGCCGCGGTGCCGGCTCGACGTGGCGTACCAGTGGGTTCGCAAGACCGACGTCACCGCGCGGTACTCGCCGTAATCGGCGTTCGTGACACAAAGAGCGGCCGCGCATTGCGCGACACGCTGCCGATCCGCGGCGCTCTGCCTGCTTCGGTAGACGCGCGCGCCGGCGGTCTCGAGGCCCTTCGCAGTGAAGCCGGAAAAGTCGAGGTAGCGGGTTACCATCGGTTGGCCGTCACGGCCCCTTCGGTCGGAGTCGGTGACGTCTCCGACTTCCACGTGGCCGTACGTGAAGTCCTCTCCCGGCGCGCAAACGAGGTCGGGATTCCCAGGGTCGTTGACCCAGCGGACCCGTCGCTTGATGAAGACCACGTCGCCGCTCTCGATATGCATCGAACATCCCCCCGACGGAACAGGCCGGTCGCGCCGACCGTTACACCTCCGATAAACGAACCGCGACGAAAGCCAAAGGGTTCCCGTGGCCACATGTGCGCCACAGTGCGCGACTCTCGCTCGCGCCGCACGGTGCTCCTCGCGCGGCTCGGGCTCACGGCTTAGCGGCGTCGTCGACCCGCTCGAGCGCGAGCGCGTCCCACGCGCCGAAGCCGCCGAGGCTGCCGGGGCGTCGCTCCCACGTGATCGCGAGGAGGTCCCCGGGGCGAAGGTCGACCGCACCCATCGCGAGCCAGCCGGGGTGCACGTTCCACTCGGAGGTGTCGTCGCGCAAGCGTTCGTCGGCGACGTCGGCGCGACCCACGTGGAGCCCGTTCGCCGTGAGCACGAAGTCCGCGCGGTAGCGTGCCGCCGGCACCGGGACTCGATTCGTCAGCAAATAGGCTCGGTAGCGGCCCTCAGGCGCGTGCGAGCGCCACGCGGTGCGCACGGGCTCACCGAAGCTCGCGGAGGCCGCTTGGAGCATGCCGTTCATCGGGTCGCCGCGGAGCCCAGGCCACGGGAGCGCGTCGTGCTGCCCGTCGTCGTGTACGTTGAAGAACGACTCCGCTTGAACCACCGTGATCGCGTCTTCGACCTTCACGCGGGCGAGCGCCGACGTTCCCGCGAGGCGCAGCGCGAAGACCTCACCAGGCCCCGGGCTGCGATCCGCCGTGGCGCAAGGCGAGGGGAGCGCGAACGGCTCGCCGCTCGTGACCTCGAAACGACATGGAAACGAGCTGGCGATCGTGTCGACGGCCTCCACCGTGAAGCGACCGGCGGGCGCGGTCTCGAGGCGCAGCTTTCCGCCGCGGCTCACGTGCACGACGAGGTGATGGTGCGCGGCCGGGTCGATCGCGCGCGCCGGCGTGAGGCCCACGCGCGTGGCCGACGCAAACGCTCCGGGGACGGCTTCGATGAGCGCGCCGTCTTCGAGCTCCTGGGCCGTACCGAGGGCGAGCTCGCGGCCCGTGCGCGTGGCGACGACGCCCTGGGCAGGACCGAAGTGCACCTCGCCCACGCGGTGCCGCTGACCCGCGATCACGAGCGCCACGGTCACGAGCGCCGCAGCCGCGCCGGAGAGGCGCTCGAGCCATGGAAAAATGGGCAATTCCGTTCGATGCGGACCGCGCGTGCGTGCGAGCGCGAGGGCCACGGTGGCGAGCAGAAGCACGGCGCTGTCGGTCACGAGGAGCCCGCGGCGCAGCGGCGCCTCCACGGTCCAGGTGAGCTCCACGCGCGCCGGTCCCTCGGGGAGCGCGACCGTGAAGAAGCCGTCGTCACGCACGCGTGGTGCGACGTTCGCTCCGTTCACCGTGGCGTGCCACGCGGGGCTCCACGAGATGCGCGCCAGCAGCTCCCGTGCGGCGCCGCCGTCGACCTCGAGCGCGTAGCGGTAGCCGCCGAGGCCCAAGCGGTGCGCGTGCTCCACGGAAACCCTGCGTTCGTCCGCGCCAAAGAGACCTGGTGCGCGGTCGCGCGACGCGAAGAGGACGAGGTTCGGTCGGCGGACCACGGCCTCCCAGCGCGTGTCGTGCTCGAAGGCGCGGATCGTCGTCGCGGAGTTGGCGACCACGTAGCCGAGGTTCAAGTGCTCGCGCTCGTCCGTGTAGAGCGGCGCGCCCCACCAGAGGAGACCGCGCTCGACGAGGCGTGCGCTCGCGAGGCTGTTCTCGTAGACCCAACCGGCGACCTCGGGCACCCCGCTGTCGACGGGGAGCCGCTGACGAAGCGTGTTGACGCTCGGCACGGGATCTTCGGGGAACGCGAGAAACTCGCCGAAAACGCGGGCGTTCGTGTCGCCGTGCTCACGGAGCCAGGCGGTCACCGCCGCGTAGTCCTCCTCGAACTCGGCGTAGGCGTCGGTCGTCTCGATCTTCGATCCCGCCTCGAGGAGCGTCGCGAAGACGAGCGCCGCCCCGAGACCCGACGCACCCACCGCGAAGCGCGACGCCATCGCCCCGCGTGCCTGCGCGATCGTCACGAGCCGCGCGACACCGAACGCCGCGACGAGGAGCCAAGCGGCGATGGCCGGCGTGAGGAAGCGGTACCAGAGCAGACGCTCGTAGCCCGGCAGCCACGCGAGGCCGAAGCTCGGGTGCGGACCCATCGCCACACCCAGGCAAACGAGCCAGAAGAGCGCGATCGCGCGGAAGCCCGTCGCCCGCAGCCTCACGCTCTCCACGACGCCGACGACGCCGGGCACGACCGCCACGAGGCCCACGTTCGACAGACGGCGGTAGCGCTCCGCGAACGCGTCGAAGACCGAGCTCATCGCCGAGCCGTCGAAGAACGCGAAGACCGTGTCCCGCGGGCCGCGGATCCAATTGTACGAGCTCTCGTGGTCGGGCGCGAAGAGCGCGCTCGGGAGCGCCCACCACGCCGTCAGCGCCGCCCCGACGATCACGATCACGGCCGCCGCGAGCGCGCGGGTCCCAAGACCGCGAGCGCGCGCGCCGAAGACGAGGCAGCCAACGCCGATCGCAAGGAAATACGCAGACAGAACGTGCGTCAGCACCGTCGCCGCGAAGACCGCGGCTCCCGTGAGGAGCGGCACCACGTGAAGGCGGCCCGGTGACCTCGCCGCCCGCACGAACGCGAGGAGCCCGCCAAGCATGAGCGGCAGGCCGAGGCACGCGTTGACCATGCCGCCGTGCAAGAAGAACTCGAGGCCAAAGAGGTCGCCCGAGAAGAGCGCGAGCGCGAGCGCCGCTGCGTACGGCACGAGGGTGCGCGCGCCCGGAGAGAGCACGCGGGGCTCGTTCTCCTCCGCGAGCGCCTCCGCCAAGAAGAACCCGAGCGCGGGCACCGCGAGCCACCCCACGTAGAGCAGGGCCTTGATCGCGTTCGCGGCCGAAAAACCTGCGAGCACGAGCAGCGCGCCGAGCCACGTGACGCCAGGCGGCACATTGAAGAGCAAGAAGGGCGCGCCGAGGTTGTAGTCCGGCGTGTACCCCACGAGCGCGTGCGCCTCGGGCCAGAAGCGCTGCACGAAGTACTCGACGTACGCCACGTGGCACACGGAGTCGATGTCCGCGAGCGGGGCGGCGACGAGGCCCCGGCGTGCCACCACGAGCTGCGCGATCGCGAGGAGCCCCAGGAACGCGAAGGGGCGGCGCGAGGCGGGCGCGGGAGGGGCGGAGGGCACGGCGCGGGGTCCTACCACTGACGCACGAGACGGGGGAGGAGGGCGCGGGCGAACGCTCGCCCCGGAGGGCGCGGAGGGGGAGCGGCGGTGAAGACGTCGGTCCTGCCGCGGCGAGGGCGCTCCCTTCCGCCTGGGCTTCGTTGCAGCGCGGCTCTGCCGCCTCCGCCCCGGGCCGTGGGGTTCGCGGCCAAGGCTTGCACGCCGTCTGCCTGGGGGCTACTCGGGGCCCCATGGTGCTCGCCGATCTCCCCCTCTCCGAACGCGATCCCTCCCTTGCCGCGATGATTCGTCGCGAGAACGATCTCGAAGCCTCCACGCTTCGCATGATCCCCAGCGAGAACTACGCCTCGCGTGCGGTGCAAGAGGCGGCGGGCTCGGTGCTCGCGAACAAGTACTCCGAGGGCTATGCGCGCAAGCGCTACTACGAGGGCCAGGAGATCATCGACGAGGTCGAGGAGCTCGCCATCAGCCGCGTGAAGGCGCTCTTCGGCGCCGAGCACGTGAACGTGCAGCCCTACTCGGGCAGCCCCGCGAACCTCGCCGTGTACTATGCATTCTGCAACCCCGGCGATCCCATCATGGGCCTCGCGCTGAGCGCGGGCGGGCACCTCACGCACGGCCACGGCGTCTCGATCACCGGCAAGTTCTTCAAGTCGATCCCCTACGGCGTGCGCCGCTCCGACCACCGCATCGACATGGACGAGGTCCGCTCGCTCGCCAAAGAGCACAAGCCGAAGCTCATCTGGGCGGGCACGACGGCCTACCCGCGCGCCGTCGACTGGAACGCGTTCCGCGAGATCGCGGACGAAGTTGGCGCGATCCTCGCCGCCGACATCAGCCACATCTCCGGCCTCGTCGTCGCCGGTGAGCACGCGTCGCCGGTGGGCATCGCCGACATCGTCACCTCCACCACGCACAAGACCTTCCGCGGTCCGCGTGGCGGCATGATCATGTGCAAGCAGCAGCACGCGGCCGCCATCGACAAGGCGGTCTTCCCGGGCCTTCAGGGCGGCCCGCACAACGCGAACACCGCGGGCATCGCGGTCGCGGCCCTCGAGGCGAGCACGCCGGAGTTCAAGGCCTACGCCAAGCAGGTCGTCGAGAACGCGAAGGTGCTCGCGAGCACGCTCGCCGAGCTCGGCTACGCGATCGTCACCGGCGGCACGGACAACCACCTCGTCCTCGTCGACCTCACGCCGAAGAACGTGACGGGCAAGGTGGGCGCGAAGGCCCTCGACAAGGCGGGCATCGTTGGAAACTACAACACCGTGCCCTTCGACCCGCGCAAGCCCTTCGACCCCTCCGGCATCCGCCTCGGCACCCCCGCGCTCACGAGCCGCGGCTTCGGTCGCGAGGAAATGCTCCAGGTCGCGCGCTGGATCGATCAGGTCCTCGTCGCCCCGACGGACGAAGCGGTGCAGGCGCGCGTGCGCAACGAAGTCGCCGAGCTCTGCAAGAAGTTCCCGGCGCCCGGTATCGCCGTCTGAGCGGCGACTTAGGCTAGGCGCATGGCGAACACCCACGTGGAGTGCTTCGAGGCGGGCCCCCTCGGGTGCCTGTGCTCGATCGTGGCCGACCTCGAGACCAAGACCGCGATCGTCATCGACCCCGGTGGCGACGCGGAGCACATCAACGAGCGCTTGAAGGCCCTTGGCTGCAAGCTCGTGCGCGTGATTCACACGCACACGCACTTCGACCACGTGGGGGCCACGCCCGAGTTGCAGACTGCACACGGTTGTCCGTGCGCCATCCACGAGGCCGATCGTTTCCTCTACGACCTGCTCCCGGTGCAGGCGGCCATGTTCGGCATGGGCGCCCCCGTGAAGGCGGACCTCGAGGGCTCGCTCGTGGAAGGTGTGCCCGTCGCCTGCGGCGGTCTCGAGCTCGACGTGCTCCACGTCCCCGGTCATACGCCCGGTTCGACCGCATTTTTCCTGCCCTCCGGCGGTCCCAAAGGGGAGCCCATCGTCTTCGCGGGCGACACGCTCTTCCAGGGCAGCGTGGGGCGCACGGACCTCTGGGGCGGCGACCAGAGCGCCCTCGTCACCTCGGTGAAGAAGAAGCTCTATGCGCTGCCCGAAGACGCCATCGTCGTGCCGGGGCATGGGCCCATGACCAGCATCGGCGTCGAGCGGCGCAGCAACGCGTTCGTGAGAGCCTAGCGCCCGTGCACGTCGGTGGAGACCTCGACTGGCGCGCGGCGCTTCGGGACTCGCTGCGCGTGCGTCCTCGCGTGCAGCTCCGCGCGGCCCCGCAGCGCGCCACGGCGGCGGTTCTCGTACCAATCGTCGAGCACGACGGCGAGCTCTTTCTCTGGCTCTTGAAGCGCTCGTCGCAGCTGCGCAAGCACCGCGGTGAGGTGGCCTTCCCGGGCGGAAAGCGGGACGACGACGACGCGGATCTCGTCGCGACGGCCCTGCGCGAGGCGCGCGAAGAGGTGGGCCTCGAGGGCGCCGAGGTGCTCGGCACGATGGATGAGCTCCTCACGTTCACGGGCTTCGGCGTGACGCCCATCGTCGCTTCGGTGGCCGCGACGTGGCAGCCTGTGCCGAACCGCGCCGAGGTGGACGCCGTGTTCCTCGCGCCGCTCGGGCGCTTCCTCGCGCGCCCCGCGTGGTCGACGCCCTTCGGTTACGTCGTCGACGACCACTGGGTCTGGGGCGCCACCGCGAAGATGGCGCGTCAATGCGCAACGTTGGCGCACTCCGCTTTTTCGCTCGCGCCGTGACGGTTCGCGCTTTCCCCGTCGCGCGCGCAACGATCGCTTGACGACGCCCGTGACCTTCGCGACAAGGCGACGCATGGCCACGCCCCATCGCCCGTCGTCGAAGAAGAAGGTTGCCGCCCCCGCCAAGAAGGCTCCCGCGGGGCCCCGCGCGGACTTCGAGAAGGCTCGCCTCGTGCACCCGACCGGCATCACGGGCAAAGAGAAGCCGATCGACATCATCAACCAGATGTTCCCGGCCTACGTGGGTCGCCAAGAGCGCACCGCCTTCGAGCTGATGCGCCGCTCGGTGCAAGAAGACTGCGCGGTGT
>CAIOHM010000178.1 GCA_903858055.1 uncultured delta proteobacterium | reverse complement strand
GTCGCGTTCGCGTACTTCAGGAAGGCCGAGCGCAGCTGCGTCCAGGTCGCGTCGACGAGGGGCGTACCCGAGGGCGCAACGACGGGGAGGTCGCCGTACTTCTTGCGTGCGGTCGAGGTCTCCGTCACGCCGCTCGGCAGGAGCGACGTCACGGGCGCGGTCGTGCCGACCCACTCGAAGATGCAGTAGTTCGAGAGCGCGCTACGCCCGAGGACCGTCGCGTTCCACTGACCGGTGCGCCCCTTGCGAACCGAGCAGGTCGTATTCCCGAGCCCGGCCCGGTCGACGACATAGAGGGTGCTCGGAGCGATCGCCAACTCGGTCGCGCCCTCGTCGAGACCGTCGGTCGCTTCGGTCGGCGCAGAGCCGCACCCGGCGAGCGCACCGGTGACGAGAAGGGCGAGAGCAGACGTGGCGAAGGTCGACTTCATGGCAGTTCCTCTTGGAAGGCGCGGAAGGGACGTTTCGCCCCCTCCCCCGGCCGCTCTACAAGCATGGCTCACACGAAATGCAACGTCATGTCACCGAATGGGTGACATGGAGCCAAAGAGAGCCGCGAGGCCTACATTTCCCTGCATGCGCCACAGCGCCCGGAGGCCCGCCCCGAAAACAAAAAACGATGGGGCGCGGGCCCCATCGTTCATGTTTCTGGCGGAGAGAAGGGGATTCGAACCCCTGATACCCTTGCAGGTACACCTGATTTCGAATCAGGCTCCTTCAGCCACTCGGACATCTCTCCACCGGCCGATAGAGCCCAAGCGGCTCGAGGTGTCAAGGCACGAGCGAAGGGGTCACCACGAGAGCGTTCCGGCCGCGTCGGCCTCGCGGGCGCTGCCGCTTCGAATCGTGACGACGGCCTTCCCGCCCTCACTCGCGACGCTGGTGTCGTAGCGCCCATGCGGTGCGAGACCCGTGACCACGTGGTGGCCGGTGCCGCTCGGCGCGGCGAACGCGAGCTCTTTCGGCGCGGGCCCGAGCGCGCGCACGAAGACGTAGCTCGTACCTCGAAGCACGACACCGTCGGTCGCCGTCGCGCCGCGAGCCTCGGTACGTTCGACCGCGTCCGTGGAGGCCCCTGCGTCCTGCCCTTGGAGCACGTGGAGAAAGCGCGTGTCGAGGCCCCGTGTCGGCCCCTCCGCGCGCACGCGACGCTTCATCGGCTCCCCCTCCGCGGCTTCCTCGTCGGCGGCCTTGTCGACAGGGTCGAGCGCGAGCAAGCCCGCCTCGGGGAGCACCTGCGTGATCGCGAGCTCCTGGCCCCCAGCGGTGCGCGCGACCGCCTGCTTGCCACGCACCGTTACGTTCGCGGGCGTTTGGAAGAAGACGCGCTTGAAGCGGCCGTCCGCCAAGGTCGACACGCGATCGTAGACGACGACGTGATCGGGTTTCGCCCACACGATGCTCCGCGAGACGTGGCCCACCTGCACCGATCCCTCGTAGTTCGACTGGTAGAGCGGCGTGAGGTCGACCGTGGCCGAGAGCATGGGCGTGGTCTCGGCGAACGCAACGAAGCGCGCTGGGCCATTCGAGAGCTCAACGGTCCACTGCGAGCCGCGCTGCCAGAGCACGTAGCGGTAGTCGCCCGGCTGCCCGTGCGAAGGACGTGCATTCTGCACAGAGACCGTGTTGTGCTGATCGCTCGAAGAGCCGACATCGCCGTACCCGACGCGGCGCCGCGTCAGCCACTCGCCGCGCCGGAAAAACCCGAAGTCGCCGCCGCCCGCCGTTTGGTGATCGATGCCGATCCACCCGGCCTCGAGCGTGAAGAACCGATCGCGGGTGCCCCAGCCCGTACGTGCGAGTACGCGCCCGACCCCCTGTGCATGATGCATGTTTCCGAGGTTCGGACGCGGGTCGGACTCGGGCGCGTCGGGCAGGCTCGCCACGAAGTGCAGAATCGCTCGCCGCGGGAATGTGCCGTCGCGCGCCCGGTCGACCTGCGCCTCCGCTCCGCCCTGCCCCGTGTGACGAAGCGTCCAGCGAACCTCTGCGGCCTCGCTCTTGCGGCCGAGCGCCTCGAAGGACCGCGCGACAGGCGCAAAGAGATCGACCGGGTCCGGAACGCTCACGTGCTGACCTTCGCCGTACCAGGCCGGCTCGTAGGCGCTGCCTTGATCGGTCTTCGTGCTCGGCACGGGCGGGAGCGAGTGCAGCCACGCGCGGTGCACGTCGAGCCAGGTGCCGCCGCGCAGCGAGGCGACCTGCGGGCCCCAGGTCTTTGCCTCGTCTTCGCCTGCCGTCGTGAGCGCCCAGAGGAGCTGCGCCACGTAGCCGTACGTTTGCGGGCCGTACTCGAAGCCCTCGGGCGGCAGACCGCCGCGCGACTCGGTGCGCATGGCGTGATCGATCACGTAGAGCCACGCTCCAAGCGCCTCGCGTAGACGGCCTCGGACCGCGTTCTTCGGGTCGTCCGCCGGGTCGAGCGCGAGCGCCATGAGGCCCATGTTTCGCGCGTGCGCCGCGTAGTAATTGTTCAGCGACCAACGCACGAGCTTCGGGTCTCGGACGAGCTCCGGTTGGTTGTAGACTCCACGCGGCTCCGGGTGGTTCGAGGTCGTGACCTCGGCATGCGAGATCGCCTCGCTCCAGCGCGCGAACACCCGAACGACGAGCGCCTTCTCTTCGGCCGTGAGGTGATCGTGGATCCAGTCGACGACGAGAGGAAACGACTCGCCGTACCACCTCGAGCGATCGTCCACGGGGAACGCGCGCGTGCGGACGATGCGGCTCTCGTCGGGCCCGCGATCGGCCTCCGTGAGCACGGCGAAAAGGAGCTTCTTCGCCCGCGCGACCCATTGAGCCTCGTCGGGTTCGCCACGCGCGAGGAGAGCCCGAAAGGCGAAGATCTCGGCCCATGCCTCGCAGGGCACGACCTCGTTTTCGTCGAGGCACGCGCCCGGCCTTGCGGGGTTGGGGAGCTTGCCTGCCTCGAGTTGCAGCACGCCATCGGCGACCACGCGGGCGAGGCCGTCGCGCCAAAGCGGGTTGCCGTCGCCCATCGCCGCCTTCAACGCAGGCAGGTCGCGCTCACGAAACCAGAGGCGCGGGTGACCGACGGCGGCGGCCCGCGAAGCCTCGACCTC
>CAIOHM010000177.1 GCA_903858055.1 uncultured delta proteobacterium | reverse complement strand
CGCTTCGACGTCGCGCAAGTGCCGCAAGATCGTCGAGATCGTGCTCGAGTTGAAGAAGGTGAGCCGCGTGAAGTCGTGCACGAGTGGCACACGCAAGCTCATGGCGCGCACCGTGAGCCCGTTCAGGTACGGCCCGATGAGGCTCTCGGGGTTCATGGAGGCGCTCTTGCCGAGCCACTCGACCACGACCCCGCGCGGCTCCACGGTCATGGCCAGCGTCAGTTCCCCGAGTTCGTGACGTTCCGCCATCGGTCTCTCCAGCCGCGAGGATAGCGGCCCTAAGCAGGGCTCCCATCGAAATCAAAAGCGCCGCGCCGACGACCGAGCGCCCACGCCAACGCGCCTCGCGTCTTCTCACACGGCGACGGGCTTGGGACCGAGCGCCCACGCCAACGCGCCCCGCGTCTTCTCACACGGCGACGGGCTCGGGACCCGTCGCCCACGCAAACGCGCCCCGCGTCTTCTCACACGGCGACGGGCTCGGGACCCGTCGCCCACGCAACTAGTACCCCATGCGGCCCGCGAGCGTCTTCAGGATGAAGAGCGCGGCGCCGAGCGTCACGACGAGGAGACCCACGAGCTTCGGCGCCGTCCAGGCAGCCTCTTGCGGGGTGATGATGCGCTTGAACTCGGTCGGCTGGCTCATGGGGTACCTCGTGGCTCAGCCGGCGATGCGGATCGCGTAGGTGAGCTTGGCTACGCTCTTTAGAACGTTCGGGACGCGCTTGAAAAGATTGATGCTCGGCGGGCGCTTCTCGATGACGCGGACCGGGATCTCTTTCGTGGAGATTCGCGCGCGATCGGCGCGGATGACGAACTCGCTCGCGAAGACGTCTTTGTCGACGATGCAGGCGCGCACCGTGTCGATGAGGGCGTCGCGGCGGAACGCCTTGAGTCCGTGCGTGTCGGTGCCACGGAAGCCGAGGAGCACCTTGAGGAGACCCGAGTAAGCCATGCTCGCCACGTGGCGAATGACCGGTCGCTCGTCTTCGGCGCCGGCGGCGAGCTTCGACCCGATGACGAGGTCGGCCTCGCGGCTCTCGAGGAGCGCCACGGCGCGCTTGTGGAAGTCCGCGTCGCAGAGGTCGATCTCTTCGCAGATCACGAACTCGCCGCGCGCGAGGAGAATGCCTTGGCGGAGCGCCTTGCCGTAGTTCGGCTCCCCGAGGCTCATGAAGCGCACGGACCCCTTGTCGTCGCCCGCGAAGCGCTCGGCGAGCTTCTCCGCGATCTCGACGGTGCGGTCCTTGGAGCCGTTCTCCGCGAGGATGATCTCGTAGTTCCAGCCCGTCTCGGCGAGGCGATCGCGCAAGTCGACCACGGCCGCCTGGAGGATGGCCTCTTCGTTGTAGATGGGGATGACGATCGAGATGCGGGGATCGGCGGAAGCCATGACTTCAGGGACCTTTCAGACGATTCAGGCAAGGAAGCCGCGCGCCTTCTTGGCGGCATCGCGACCGAAAAGCAAGGCGTCTTCCATCGAGGAGTAGTTCCAGTCGCCGTAGCGGCCGGCGGCGACGATGCGCGCGTCGTTCAGGAACGGCTTCACGACCTCGAGCGAGGGGAAGTACGCGTGATCGAAGATGACGTACGCGTAGTCGATGCAGCGCGCCTTCGCGAAGGCCACGTCGTCGTGGGACTTGAGGATCCCCATCTCGATCATGCCGTCGACGACCTTCGGGAGCACGACGCTCATGTCGGGCTTCTGGCGATCGGAGAGCTCGATGTAGAAGCAAGAGCCGTTCGCCGGGGCCATGGCCGCGCTGAAGTGCGAGTAGCAACCGAGGCGGTAGAACGGGTACTTCTCCTCGGGGACGTACACCCAGTGGTGGTCGGTGCCCGAGGGCACCTTCGCCGCAAGGTCGATGTACCAAAGCGGGTTGCAGCGGAGCTTCTCGGCCGCGCCGCGCACGTCGTCGGGCACGCCCACGAGGTTCGTCAAGTACGGCTTCAGCGGCGCCGTCGTGATGAGCGTGTCGTAGGTGACGAGCTCGTCGTCGAAGTGGAGCTCGCGCTTCGCGTGATCGATCGCCTTCGGCGCGCGGTTGTACTCGATCTCGGGGAGGTCGCGCGCCATGCCCTTCGGCAGCTCGCCGATGCCGAGACGCGGATAGACGAAGCTCGTGTTGTAGCCGAGCTCGCGATCGTTCAGACCGACCGCGCCCGCGACGACGTCTTCGAGCTTCGGGAGCGGCACGAAGCGCTGGCACCAATCGGCCGTGATTTCCGAGGGGTGAACGCCCCAGAGGCGGCAGTTGTACGGGATCATGAAGTGGCGCGAGATGCCCTCGCCGAACTTCTGCAGGCAGTACTCCTCGAAGTTCTTCGGTGCGGCTTCGTGCTTCTTCTGCGAGGCCTCGATGAAGCCCATGAGGCACTCGTACGCGACCTGCGGCGGCAGCCCGTGGGTGTTCGCCTGGAACGGGTAGCGTGTGTACGTGCCGTGGAGCCACACGCGCGAGCGACGGTTCACTTCGACCCAGTCGTTGCCGATCCACCGCATGACGAGCTCGCGCATCTGCGGGTCGCGCAGGTGAAGCAAGTGACCGGTCTTGTCGAAGCGGTAGTCGTCGTCGACGTAGGTCGTGGCGTGACCGCCGGCCGCGGGGTTGCGCTCGAAGATGCGGTAGGCGACGCCGTCTTGCTTCAAGTGGTACGCGGCGGACATGCCGGTGAGACCGGCACCGAGGATGGCAATGGGCGTGTGGCTGCGCTTCATCGGGGGGGAGCTTCGGAACGCGAGGGCGTGTTGGCAGGCCCTGTTAGGGGACTCAGACGAGCGGTGCACCCGCTTTATTCGGTCGACCCTGCGCTTCGACGCATGTTCGGGGTTTCCCTCGCCGGGAAGGCCGGGTAGTTCCCGGCCGTTCCACGGTAGAGGAGGAGTCATGGCTGAAGGACTGAACAGGGTGATGTTGCTCGGAAACCTGGGCCAAGACCCGGAGCTGCGTCTCACGCAGGGCGGCCAAGCGCTGCTCAAGCTGCGCATCGCCACGACCGAGAGCTACATGGACAAGTCCGGTCAGCGTCAGGAACGCACCGAGTGGCACTCGGTCACGCTCTGGGGCAAGCGCGGCGAAGCGCTCGCGAAGTTCCTCTCGAAGGGCTCCACGGTCTTCGTCGAGGGCCAGCTGCGCACGGACAGCTACGAGAAGAACGGCGAAAAGCGCTACCAGACCGTCGTGAACGCCACGAACATCATCCTCACGGGCGGCCGTCGCGGCGGCGGTGAGGGCGGCGAAGGCGGCGGCGGTGGTGGCGGCTATTCGCGCGGCGGCGGTGGTGGTGGTGGCGGCGGCTACGGCGGCGGTCGTCCCTCGCAAGGCCAGCAGCGCCAGGCGCCCGCCTTCGACGAGGGTCCGGGCGACTTCGGCGGCGGCGGTGGCGGTGGCGACGACTTCGGCGGCGACGACGACATCCCGTTCTGAGCCACACCGCGCGGGTTCGCGCGAGCCCGGCGTCAGCTCCACGCGGCGCGTGGCCTTCGGGTCCCGCGCCGTTGTGCATTTCAGGGGCGTTCGCGCTAATCGTGGCGCATGAAGCTCGTCCGGCTCGCCCTCGCGAACGTCGACACCACCGTGGGTGCCGTGCACGCCAACGCCGAAGCCGTGGTCCGCGCCGCACGCGAAGCCGTGACCCAGGGGGCACAGCTCGTGGCCTTTCCCGAGCAGACCCTCGGCGGGTACGCGCAAGAAGACCTCGTGCTGTGGCGGAGCTTCGTCGAAGCGCAGGGCACCGCGCTCACCCGCGTGGCCCGCGAGACCGCCGAGCTCGATGCGCTCCTCGCTGTCGGCGTCACCGCGCTCTTCGAGGAGCGACCCTATGCGTGCGCGGCGCTGCTTCACCGCGGGCGCGTGATCGGCGTCGTGCCCAAGGAGAAGCTCCCGACCTACGATGTCTTTTACGAGTCGCGCACGCTCTCGCGCGGCATGGCGGGGCTCCGCGGCGAGGTGAGCGTGGGAGGCCAGCGCGCGCCCTTCGGTGATCTGATCTTCCATACAGCGCTCGGCGTCCTCGCGCTCGAGGTCTGCGAAGACGTGTGGTCCCCGGACGGGCCCCAGCGCCGGCGCGCCTTCGCCGGGGCCGAGCTCGTCGTCAACCTCTCGGCGTCGCCTTTTCGGGTCGGCATGCACGAGACCCGGCGCGAGCTCCTCGCCACGCGATCGTTCGACCACCAGGTCACGCTCGTCTACGCGAACCTCGTCGGCGCGAACGACGGCCTGATCTTCGACGGAGGTGGCTTCGTCTGCCAGAACGGCCGCGTGCTCGCCGACCTGCCGCGCTTTGGCGAGGGGGTGCACCTGGTCGACGTCGACCTCGACCGCACGCGACGCATGCGCGCCGAAAACAGCACCTGGCGCGAAGACGCGGCGCTGGCGCGGTCACTTGTAGGGATTGTCCATACGGTCGCGGTGGAGGGTCCCGGTCCCGGCGCCGTGGCCCCTCGTTACCCGCGCCCGGTGCATCGAAACTTCTTCTTGCCCCGCCCCGAGCACCACACGCCGGCGCGCACGCGCTTCTGCGAGGAGCTCCTCGACGCGCTCGCCATGGGCATCGGCAGCTACTTCGAGAAGACCAAGGCCTTCCAAACGATCGGCGTCGCGCTCTCGGGCGGCCGCGACTCGCTCCTCGTGCTTTGGCTCGCGCGCCGCTGGGTGGACCGCCGCTTCAAGGAGGGCGACCCGCACGCGAAGGCCGAGGAGCTCTTGCGCGCGTTCTTCATGCCCTCGCGCTTCTCTTCGCCCGAGACCGCGCGCGCCGCCGAGACCACCGCCCGCGAGCTCGGCGTGCCCTTCGTGGTGCTGCCGATCGACGCCGCGGTGGAGCG
>CAIOHM010000176.1 GCA_903858055.1 uncultured delta proteobacterium | reverse complement strand
GCTACGGCTCCGACCTCGATCTGTTCTTCTTGCACGAGGGTCTCGACCCGGGCGTCGCCGCGCGTGCTGCACAGCGCGTGGTGCGGTTGCTTGGTTCGCCGCACGGCGACGGCCCCGGCTACGAGCTCGACACGCGCCTGCGCCCCTCGGGGAGCCAGGGCTTGCTGGTGGTCTCCGTAGATGCATTCTGCAAGTACCATGGTCTGCAGGAAGGCACGGGGGCGCTGGCGCAAGGGTGGGAGCGCCAGGCCCTCATCAAGGCACGCGCGGTCGCAGGTGACCGAGCGCTTGGAGCCCGCATCGAGGAGATTTGCTTACGTCTTGCGTTCGAGCAAGAACCCGCTGCGCGTGAGCGGGTGCACGAACTTCGCATGCGCATGCAGCATGAGCTGACACGCGAGCGCTTCGAGCCAGGCAAGCGGCTCTTCGACGTGAAGCTCGGCCGCGGCGCGATCGTCGACATCGAGTTCGCGGTGCAATGGCTTCAAATGGTCCACGGCGCCGACACGCGTCTCCGCGTGCGCAGCACCGACGAAGCGCTCGAGGCGCTCGAGGCCGCGTCGATCGTGCCTCCCGAGACCATCGCGACGCTGCGGGAAGGCTGGGCCCTGCTCCGCAACGTCGAGCGCCGTATGCGGCTCGTCCACGGTCACTCGGCGAGCCTGGTGGAGGAGGGCGCGCCGGGCCTCGATTCGCTCGCGCGTTCCCTCGGCTTTCGCGGTGACGACGCGCGCGGCCCCGGCGGGCTCATGATCGAGCGCCTCGAAGAGGTGATGGTCGCCGTGCGTGGCGCGTACGAGCGCGTGCTCGGCGTCGCGGGGGCCCCGGTTACGGGCGCGGGTTGAAGGTGCCGCTCGGCGTGTTCGCGTAAGCGAAAGCCGCGAGCGCGTCGTACCACGCGGCCGCTTTCGAGCCGGGCTTGTCGGTCGCGAGGATCGCGTCGACGTGGGTGAGCTCGGGCCACGCGCGTGCCGTGAACGCACGATCGTCCGTGCGGGCCACGCCGGCGAGCGGTCGCCCTGCGCCAATGGGGGCCACGATGCCCTTGAGCTTGTCGAAGGCGCTCGCTTGGCGCACGAGGCCGAACGCCGCGCCGAAGATGGGGATGTCGATGCTTCGTCCGTGCTTCGCGCGGAGCCCGTAGGTCGCGAAGCGCCAGTCGCTCTCGTCGGCAACGAGCGTGCCCGCCACGCCCGTGTCGAGGGGGAGGCGGTTTGGGAAGTACCACTCCGCGAAGTTCGTGCCTTCTCCCTCGTACCAAGCGCGCGCGAGGCTCGCGATGCTCGTCGCGTCGTTCGGGTCGATCGCGTCGAAGTCGCTCCAGTCGTAGGTCGCTTGCAGGTCGGTGGGGTGCCGCAGCGAGGCGCCCGTGAGACTCGTGTACGCCTCGATCGTGCCACCGGTGCCGCGCCCGCACGAGACGGTCGTGAACGAGAGGAAGTTGGACTCTTCGTCGAACCCGAAGCCGAGGGCCGCACGGTTCGTCATTTTGGGCACGCCGCCGCCGAGGCCGAGGAGCAGCGCGAGGAGCTCGTCGCGCTGGGCATCGACGCGTACACCGGTCGGCGCCACCGCGGCCGCGATCGAGAGGTACTCGGCGACGACGAAGGCCTTCGCCCCGAGGAGCGGCAGGCTCCCGAAGACCTCACCCCCGCGGATGGAGTCGACGTTTACCGCCGCACCGAAAGGACCCGCGCTCCCGCCGCTCTCGTAGGACTGCTGACTCACCGTCGACGCCGCGTCGCCCTCCTTGCGCGCGACTCCGTCGATGAGCACGAGGCCCGCGAGGTCCGTGTATCCTGCACTTCCGGCGAAGTCCCACGCGGCGTACGCTTCGACCGCCGAGGCGCCGAGCGAGTGACCGCCGAGGAAGACGCGCTTCGGACGCTCGCTTGCGGGGAGGGTCTCGAAGAGCTTTCGGAGATCTCCGAGGTGCGTCGCGAGGCCCCACTCGCTCGCGTAGCGTGCGTTCGCCCCCGTCACGAAGCCGCCGAAGGTCTTTCCGCCGATCGCCTCGTTCTCGAAGTAGTACCGCCGCGCCACGTCTGCGTCGCTCGCCTTCTCCGCGGCGTCGAGGCCCGTCAGATCTTCGAGGAGGTTCGTGCGGCGATCGACCGCCCACACCTCGATGGCCTCGCCGGGGAGGCTGCGCATCACGAGCGCCCGCGCGACACCGTCGAAGCTCAGCGCACCGCCGAAGGTGCCTGGCTCGAAGACGAAGAGCGCGCGCGCCGGGGCTCCGGCCGGACCGAGGCGCCAGCGCACCACACGGAAGCGGTTGTATTCTGCAGGTGTCGTGGCGTTCGCGACGGGGTTCGCAGGCGGCACCACACCGTCGACCAAGAAGCTGTCGACGACCACGCTCTTCACCGCGGGCGTCGACGCGTCTTCCGTGGCGCCCGCGTCTTGCGTGGCCGACGGCGTCGACGTGCTCGACGAGCTGCCGCAGGCCGAAAGCAGGCAGGGGAGGGCGGCGCACAAGGCGCGTCGAGCGAGGCGCGTCGAGATCGTTTGCATGCGAACGACCTGCGGGCGAACGAGGAAAAAAGCGAGCCTTTCGCGGACGGAAAGCTCGCGTCGATCCGTGCGAGCGTGAAAGCGCGCCCGGGGCGGAACCTGCGGTCGCGTTAGCGAGCGACGCCGCGGAGCGCTCGGCCTCGCTCGAGGATGCTTCGCTTCGCCTCTTCGCTGAGCGCGCGTGCACGCAAGCGATCGAGCGCGTCGGTGCCGTCGGGCACGTG
>CAIOHM010000175.1 GCA_903858055.1 uncultured delta proteobacterium | reverse complement strand
CGCGCGGAGGCGCTCGAGCTGTGGCGTGAGCTTGCGAAGAGCAAGGGCTCGCGCGTGCAGGAGGCCTGCGTGCGTGCGGCCCGTGATCTCGTGAGCTTGGGCGGGAAAGAAGCAGGCGTCGAGGCGCGTGGCCTCGTGCTGCGGGCCTACGCGGAGGCCCCTGCCTGGGCCGAGGGCCAAGATGGGCTCGAGCGGCTGCTCGCCGAAGCGTCGAAGCTCGCCGGGGAGAAGCCGGAGCGCGACCTCGTGACCCGTGCGCGCGAGGCGCAGGGTTGGCGTGAGGCCGGGGACGAAGCGCGCGCGAAGCGCATCGCGAACGAGGTCTTGAAGAAGGGCGCGCTCGCGAGCGGCGAGCCTGCGTGCCGGGCGCGCACGGTCCTCGCGCAGGAGGCGGCGAAGGGTCAGAAGGCTGCGGCGTGGGGGCAGGCGATCGACGCGTGCGCGGGCCACGAACTCCGCGCGCCGGCGCTCTTTTCGGGGGCCAAAGCGAGCTTCTCCGAAAAGCGCCCCGACGAGGCGCGCGCCCGCTACGCGCTGCTGGTGGAGGCATTCCCGCAGCACCGTCTCGCCGACGACGCGTCGCTCGCGCTTGGGAAAATTCAGCTCGAAGCAGGCGACGCCGCGGGCGCCGAGGCCACGTTCGCCGCCGTTGCAGGCAAGCATCCGGGGGGCGACATGGTCGCCGAGGCGACGTTCAAGGCGGCGCTCTTGCGTGTGCAGCGCGGGGCCTACGCGGAGGCGAAGGCGCTCGTCGAAGACGTCTCGGGGGACGACACGGACCTCCATTGGTCGAGCGGCGGGCGCGCGCGGCATCTCCGTGCATGGTGCAACGAACGCCTTGGCGATCGCGAGGCGGCGAAGCGGGACTACGCCGAGGTCGTGCGCCTGCACCCGTATGCGTTCTGGATGCTCGCGAGCTCCATGCGCCTGCGCGCGCTCGAGCCCGCTTCGCTGCACGAAGCGCTCCGTGTCGTGGAAAATGAGCCGGTCGAGCCCTTTCGCCCGATCGACGACGACGCGCTGTTGCTCGCGCGCGAGGCCTATTTCGCGGGCCGTCACGACGTCCTCCGCGATCTCGCGGCGCATGGTTCCTTCGGGGCTCGCGCGCGCGATGCAGGCTGGGCCTTCGCGTGGATCCTCAACGCGGCCGGGCTCGAGACCTTGGGCCACGGTCGTCCGCGCGCGCTCGCGCCCCAGTACCTTACGCACGCGCCGCATGGCGTGGCGCGCCTCGGGTGGATGGCGAGTTACCCGACGCCGCACGAGGAGCGCGTGCGTACCGAGGCCACGAAGCGTGGGGTGCCCGCCTCGCTCGTTTGGGCGATCATGCGCGAGGAGTCCGCGTTCAAGGTCGAGGTGAAGTCCTCGGCGAAAGCCTACGGGCTCATGCAACTCATCGTCCCCACGGCGAAGCTCATGGCGAACGGCGAAGGCGTGACGCCGAGCGAACGAACGCTCGTGGACCCGGCCGTGAACGTCGCGCTCGGCACGAAGCTCCTGGGGGTTCTGCGCAAGAGCTACGCGGCGAACCCGATCCTCGCGATCCCCGCCTACAACGCAGGCGGCGGGGCCGTGAACCGCTGGCTCGAGCAGCGCAGGGGCATGCCCTTCGAGCTTTGGGTCGAGAGCATTCCGTACGACGAGACCCGCGGCTACCTGAAGCGCGTCACCACGAGCTGGCTCGCCTACGCGCGCCTCTACGCCCCGGACGAACTCGCGCAGCTCCTGCAAAACCCCTGGCCGGACGCCGCACCCATGAGCAGCGCGGCGGGGGCGCCGTAGCGGCGGGGGTTCGCCTCAGAACGTGCCGAGGCCGTTCGCTCGGGGAATGGGACCTGCCGGTACGAGCGTGCTCGCGATCCACTGACCCGCGATGAACTGATGCTGCATTCCGTGGCAATCGGGTTCGATCGGGGAGTCGAAGAACCGGTACCAAGAGCCGAGTGCAGGCGAGCCTCCGACCGTGTCGTCCATCCGCGTGTGGTCGAAGAAGAGCGGCGTCGAGGTGCCAAGGCGCAGCCCCATCGCCGAGTCGAAGGCAACCGGGCCGTCGGTGTCGATTTCATCGTCGGAGGCGATCTCGTCGGTTCGCACCCAGCGCGGGGCCGGGAACTCGTCCGAGGCTTCGACGAGCTGCCAGTTGGGCAGGTTCGCCAGCGTGAGGAGCGACGCAATGTTCGCGCTCGGGAGCTCGCAGCGACCGGTCGCCTGGAGCGAGGCGTACTTGCGAACGAACCAATCCTTCACGTCGTCGACGTTGGAGGTGGTGAGGCTCACCGCGCTCAAGAGCGCGTTCAAGTCTTTCGCGACCACGGCCGCGCGCGCCGCGTCGAGGCCCGCGTACGTATCGACGAGCGCCGTGAGCAGCCGGCCGAAATCGAGGACGAAGCGGAACGTTCGACCTTGGTCGGTGCACTGAAAGCCGAGGGCCGGCGCGCGCACGCGTCCGCCCAAGTCGAAGCGCCCCTCACGATCCAAGTAGATCGGGATCGAGAGACCCCCGGCGGGGCCGATGGCGAGCGTGACCACGGCGTCGAGCGTGTCGCGCGCGCGTGCAGACTGCACGAGCCAAGGGCTGACCGACGAGGCCACCGTCTGCGCCTTCTCGCGTGCGTACGCGCCGAAATCCGCGATCCGGCGACGACGGTCGAGGCGATCGTCGAACCCTTGGAGTTCGCTCGTGGTCGATGACCCGAAGCCCCGAGCCTGGACGAGGCGAATGAACGTGTCGGAGCCCATGGTCATGACGATCCACCGGCGCTCTGCTTCGCTCTCGCTTGCGAAACGGTCGAAGGCGGAGAGCTCCGGAGCGGTGAACGCGCGTCCGCCCGGGGAGCGTGAGCCGCCGGCGTAGACGGGGATGAGCCGCTTGGATGCGCCGACGATCGGAGATGCGGCACGCCGCGCGCGCGACGGATGCAGCGGACCTCGGTTCACGCGTTCCCAGAAGGCGTGCTCCAAGTCGCGAAGCGCGCGCCCGTTGACGCGCCGCTCGAGGTCCTCGAGCGCGGCGCGGGTGGTGCGGAGCGCGTCGGCGGTGGAGATGGACGCGCCGGCGAGCTCCGGGAAGAGCTCCGCGAGGACGCGCAGCGACGCTCCGAAAGAGGCTGCGGGCGACCCGGGCGCGACGCCTTGTCGAAGCGACGCGATCGCGTCCTGGAGCATGCGCTGCACCGGTACGCCGAAGTCGGCCAGAAAGCTCCCCTCGTGCGGCGTCCCCAGCGTCACGAGGGACATCGTGCGGTCACGGACGTACGCCATGCGCCGCCTGTTCTCGAGCGAGAGCGTCGTGCCGTCCGAGGCGACGCT
>CAIOHM010000174.1 GCA_903858055.1 uncultured delta proteobacterium | reverse complement strand
TCGCGCTCCTCGCCGCCGCCGAGGGCGACAAAGAGACCGCGCTCCGAGCCTGCGATCGTGCCGAGAAGCGCGGCCTCGACGAAGACCTGCGTGCAGCCATCGAGCGCCAGGTGAGCGCCCGCCAGGAGCCCGAGCTGCGCCGTCTGGCGGCCGAACTCGCCAAGCGCCTCGCCCTCCGCGCGTAAGCGAAGGGCGACGCGGGTCAGCGCACGGTGAGCGGCGCCGTGAACGTCGCGTCGGTGAACGCGGGCACGTTGGCCTTGTTGACCGCGCCTTCGATGCACGAGCCTACACCGGGGTCGGGCGCGTTCGACACGGCGACCTTCTGCACCTTGCCGTCGCTGCCGAAGGTGACCATGGTCTTCACCTCGATCTCCTGACCGCCGAGGCAGTTGTGCGCGGCGCCCTTCACCTTCTGGAAGGCCGCTTGCACCTGGCCCTGCGAGGGCTTCGCCATGCCGGCCGCCGGGCCCGCGGGACCTGCCGCAGCGCTCTCGGTCGGCTGCGCGTTCACTTGCAGTTTACCCGTAACGGCCGCGGCCATTTCGTCGGCAAACGACTTCTCGACCTTGGGGCCCTTCGGAGCCGCCGGCGCGGGCGCGGGCGCCGCCTTCGCGGGAGCAGCCTCGGCGGTGGGGGCGGGCTTCTCATCGGCCTTGGGGGCCTCGGCGCTGGCCTTCGCGGGAGCCGCGGCAGGCTTCTCGTCGACCTTCGGCGCTTCGACCTTCGCCTCGGGCGCCGCGGGCACCGGAGCGGCGGGCGCGGCGGCAGCGGGCGAGGGTTCGGCGACCGCGGCCGCAGGTGCAGGCGCCGCGACAGGAGCCGCTTCCTTGCGCGTCGCGAAGAACGCACCGGCGGCCACGAGGACGAGGCCCCCGACGATCATCGGGACCTTCGACGCGGGCGCGGCGGGCGCGGCGGGCGCAGCCGTCGCATCCGCGGCCGCAGACACCGGGGCAGCCTTGCGCTCCGACTCGATGAACGAGACCGAAGGCGAGAGCGGCGTAAGCTCGACGTTCGCGGGACCCGTGGTGCGGGCGGAGCTCGGCGCGGCCGCCGGTGCGGAGACCGCCGAGGGGCTCGTGGCCACGCTCTCCGGCACAGGAGCCACGGGCGGGAGCGTGGTTTCGCTCTTCGATTCCGACGTGGCGCGGATCGCCTCGCTCAGGCGCTCGAGGTCGATGAGGCCCGAGTTGTCGAGGACTCCGCTCGACGGCGGCGGCATCACGCGCACGCTCGCAGGCGCGCTCGAGCTCAAGGGTCCCGTTTGCTGGGACAACTTGGCGAGGTCTCGGAGGCTCTGGCGGTCGCGGTCGCGGTCGTGCTTGTCGCTCATGGTGAAAAGGCCCATCGACGAGGGCGATCCCTCCTGTGTAGATGGGCTGCGGCCGTTTGCAAGCGCAGGCGATCGCCGCCGTGCCATCCGCTGCCGACGCAGCCCGAGAGCCATGCCCGCACCACCCCGCTTTTCCGCCAACCTCGTTCGCTCCGAGAGCCTCACCCCGCAGGTGCGACGCCTCGTGTTCGCCCAGCGCAATCCCGGCCCACTCACCTTCGCCCCGGGCCAGTGGGTCAACCTCCTGCTCCCCCTCGAAGGAGGCGCCGCGCCCCTGCGCCGCGCGTACTCGATCGCCTCGCCGCCGAGCGCCGACGGCACGTTCGAACTCGCCATCACGCGCGTCGAGGGCGGCCCCGGCTCGAATTTCCTCCACGCGCTCGCGGTCGGCAGCACGCTCGAGGTCGAGGGGCCCCAAGGCTTCTTCACACGCGCCCCGTCGTTCGCATCGCCCACGCTCTTCGTCGCCACGGGCACCGGGTTCACGCCGCTCCGCAGCATGCTCCTCGCCGCGGCCGCCGCAGGCAACACGACGCGCACGCACCTCGTGCTCGGGGTCCGCCACGAGGAAGACCTGCTCTACCGCGAGGAGATCGATGCGCTCGCGGTGCAGCAGCCTTGGTTCACGCGCACGTTTACGCTCTCGCGCCCGGGCACCTCGTGGGGCGGCGCGCGCGGCTATGTGCAAGAGCACGTGCGGGAGGCGCTCACCACGCTCGCCGCGCACGGGGAGCCGCACGTGTTCGCTTGCGGACTCCAGCGCATGGTGAGCGCCGTGCGGGAGCTCGTGCGCAAAGACCTCGAATTCCCGCGAGAGCGGATGCACGCCGAGCGCTTCGACTAACCTCACGAAGGGCGGCTTTTCCCTCGCCACGCGCGCCACGCGCACCTTCTTCGCGCCGCAGCGGGTGCATTCCGGTGCCGCATTCGTTGACGCGGACCCTGGAGTAATGCCAAAAGCGCGCTCGCCATGCCGGAGCACACCTCGTTCCTCTCGTATTTGGTCGCGAACTCGGCCCTGGAGCACAACCTCGCGGGCGTTAAGTCCGTCGTGGGAGGCCACGCCGCCACGCACTCGGCCGAGCCCGTCGCCGCGAGCATCTCGGTGGCGCTCCTCGTCATCGTGATCGCGCTCATCGCCCGCGCAAACCTGGCGAAGCGCAGCGAGGTCACCCCGACGACGAACCTCTCCCCGACCACGATCCTCGAGGTCATCGTCGGCGTGTTCTACGACATGATGTCGGGCCTGATGGGACCGGTCCGCGCGAAGCGCTACTTCCCGCTCATCGGCACCGCGGCGCTCTTCATCCTCGCGTCGAACCTCGTGGGGCTCATCCCGGGCATCAACCCGCCCACGTCGTCGCTGAACGTGACGCTCGCCTGCGCGCTCATCGTGTTCGTGGCGTTCAACGTCTTCGGCATCATGGAGAACGGCTTCGCCTACGTGGCGCACCTCGCGGGCCCCGTGTGGTGGCTCGCGCCGCTGCTCTTCCCCATCGAGGTCGTCTCGCTCTGCATCCGCCCGATCACGCTCGCCGTGCGCCTCATGCTCAACATGGCGGTCGACCACCTGCTCCTCGGCATCATCGCGGGGCTCGTGGGCCTCTTCGTGCCCATCCCGATCATGATGCTCGGCACGCTCGTGTGCTTCGTGCAGGTCTATGTATTCTGCATGCTCTCGTCGATCTACATCGCGCTGGCGACGGAAGACATGCACCACGGACACGGCGACGACCACGCGCACGCGCACGCGCACGGCCACTGAGTCCATTCTTCGGGGCGCGAAAATCTTTAGTCTGGTCAGCCGCCCCAAACTCGTCTAAGCGCCGCCACGCTCGTGGGTGGCGACCTCACCTCCCCCAAGTCACTCAACCTACGAACAAAAGCTTCGATCTGAAGATCTCAAGGAGCAAGCGAACGATGTCGATCACGAAGAAGCTCGGTCTCCTCTCGGCGGCCACGGTCCTCGCCCCCGCCACGGCCCTCGCCTCCGAGGGTGCTGCGAGCGGCGATTCCTCCAAGGGTCTCATCGCCCTCGGCGCTGGCATCGCGATCGGCCTCGGCGCGTTCGGCGGCACGACCAGCCAGTCGAAGGCGGCCTCGGCGGCCCTCGAGGGTATCTCCCGCAACCCCGGCGCAGCCGACAAGATCCAGACGCCGATGATTCTCGGCCTCGCGCTCATCGAGTCGCTCGTCCTCCTCAGCTTCGTCGTCGCGTTCCAGCTCGTCGGCAAGATCTGAGACCGAGCGCGAGAGCGCAAACGAAGGGCCTCTGCGTAAGCGGGGGCCTTTCTTTTTTCCATCGGTGGCACGCACGCACCACTGGCGTCGCGGAGCGTGCGGGCGTCGCCGCGGGACCGTCGTCGCGTCGAAGTACGCTGCCTGTCGCACCGTTCAAGAGCGTAGCAGCACTCCGTCGCGAGCGGCCGAAAGCTAGGACGGTTACCGCAGCCGTACTTTCGGTACGGCGAGGACAGCCGGCCGACGATTTCGGGCGCGCAGCAGGCGCACCCTTGCCCCTAGCCGTTCAAGAGCGGAGCAGCACTCCGTCGCGAGCGGCCGAAAGCTAGGACGGTTACCGCAGCCGTACTTTCGGTACGGCGAGGACAGCCGGCCGACGATTTCGGGCGCGCAGCAGGAGTGCTGCGGAGCGGCGGGCCCCGAGCCGCGCAGCAGGAGGCCCCTTGCCCTCCCACCGTTCGACAGCGGAGTGACCTCCGTCGCGAGCGGCTCGCGGCCAAGGCTGCGGGTGCCGACGGCGCGGAGCCTACTCGATGTAGGTGAGCAGCCGTCGGCGGGCCCCGCAACGCCGGCCCCGAGCCGCGCAGCAGGAGGTCACGGAGCGATCACGTCGCCGAAGTTCCACTCGATGCTGAAGGGCTTCCACTCGTACGCCTCCTTGAGGCCGGCGCGCGCGGCCTTCGCGATGGGCGGCGGCCCGAGGAGTGCCTCGCGGTAGCTCCGGAGCGCCTCCGTACGACGCCCGCGGAGATCGTGCACACGCCCCTGCCATAGCGCGAGCGAGGCCCGGCGAGACCCCTCCTCGTGGCGCAGACGGGCCGTGCGCGCGAGGTAGACCTCGGCTTGCTCGACGTCGCCGGCGAGGAGCGACGCGAGGCCGGCGACGAAGGAGAACACCCACTGGCCCGGAGCGACCTCCGTCGCCTTCGCGAGCAGCTCACGCGCCCGCGGCAGATCATCGCGGTCGAAGTGCGCCACGTGGGCGTCCACGTACGCCTCGAAGGCCTCGATCTCGCGCGGGTCTTTCTCAGCGCCGCCCCGCAGCGTACCCAGGCGCGGCGCCGGGGCCTCGCTCTTCAGGGAGAATGCGTGGAACGGGTGGTTCGCCGTCGGCGCGCGACCCTCGGCAGCCCACACCACGCCGTCGCGGGCGTCGAAGACCACCGAGGCGACCGTGACGAGGCACGAGATCCCATCTTGGAAGCGGCACGCGGTACTGCCCGTATCGCCGAGGATCGCCGCGAGGTCGTCCGCGGTGAGTGCCCCGCGCTTCGCCTCGAGGAGGGCGTTGGCGCGGTGATAGCGGCCCGTGTTGTGGCGCCACTGCGCCGGGTAGAGGTGCGCCTCGATGCCGTCGAGCGGGGCGGCGAGGTAGATGTTCGAGTACCCGAACGTGGGTCCCGCAGGGCGAAACGCATGGCGACGCTTTGCGGTGAGCTCGTAGCAGAGCACCGCTTGCTCGCGCTCCGAGGTGACGAGGTAGGTCCACGAGCCGTTCGGCACGTGCTCGTCGAGGAGCTTCTTCGCGTCGTCCAGCGTCTCGGCGAAGCGCATGATGCGATCGCCCGCGATGCCGATCGGCGTCCCCTTCACGTCGAAGTCGACGCTCGCGAGGTGCTGGTGCACGACCAGGGAGAGCCCCGCTTCGTTCATCGCGGTGATGCCGCCCATGAGCACACCGGCGCTCGTGACCGAGACGTAGCGCTGACCGTCGTCAGGCCGATGAAACGCGATGACGGGCTCCGCGTCCCACTTGCCCACGCCCTGGTAATCGAAGTTGCGCGCGTGGAGCATGCGGCCGTCGGCGGTCGCCGCGCCCCATGCCACGGCGCTCGTGCAGCCGAAGGTCGGCACCGAGAGGCGAGGCGCCATGAACGGCCGCGTCGCCGTGAGGTACGCGCCGATGCCGAACAGGTAGGTCTCGGGCATCGTCACCGCGCGCCAGAGCTCCTCGCGATCGAGGTCGGCGCCCTGGGCGAGCCCTTCGATCGCCTCGCGCGCGTCTTCCGGGAAGTGCGCGGCGATCGTGCGCCCGACGCTGCGCCACATGGCCTCGTTGGCGACCTTCGCGACGATGGCGCTCGCCGAGCCGGGCGCCGAGAGTTCGACCATGCGCGCCACGTACTTGGAGAATGCAGGCAACGGCCCACGGGCGATGGCGTCCTTCAGGAGCGCGCCGTGCTGCCAGCCCATCGCGTAGGGATCGCCCGCGAGGCGCACGACGTGGAAGCCCGCGTAGCGCTCGTATTGCCGCGCCGGATCGAGCGGTGGCGACGGCCGGTCGATCGGGCGAGGGAACTTGCCACGGGCTTCGAGGAGCGTGCGGATCATCACGCGCGCGAGCGTACCAACGTTCCTCGGCCGCGCTCGCCCGACGTGACGGCGACCCCGTGCATCGTGGGGAAAATCGGCTTAAGGTCCCGCGCATGCGGCATCGGGTGCTTCACGGAGACGGCGCAACGACGAGCGAGCTCGTGCTCGGGACGTGGGGGCTCGCGGGCTTGGGCTACGGGGCTGTCGAAGCGGGGACCTTCGAGGCCGTCGTCGAGCGGGCGGCGGAGCAAGGGATGACGCTCATCGACACGGCGGAGCACTACGGGACCGCGCTGAGCGCGCTGCGGCCGCTCCTTGCGAAGCTCCCACAGGTGGGCCTCATGGTCCGCGTCGGGGTGCGCCTGGTCGAGGGTCGCCTCGTGCGGAGCCTCGCACGCGAGCGCGTGAGCGAAGGCGTGCGGAGCGCCGTCGCGGAGACCGGTCGTTCGCGCCTCGACGTGGCGCTCTTGCACACGCCGACCGCAGAGGAGCTCCGTGAGGGCGGGTGCGTGGAGGCGCTGCGCGAGGGCGTGCGCGCGGGGCTCGTGCGCACGTGGGGAGCGAGCGTCACCGGAGTCCCCGAGGCGCATGCGGCGATCGACGCCGGCGCCCTCGTGATCGCGCTGCCCTTTCACGCGTTCCATCAGCCGATTTTTCGGGCGATCGCATCGCGAGCCCGCGGCCGCGGGGTGCGCGTCTTGGCGCACTCGGTGCTCGCGTACGGTCTCCTCGCGGGACGCTGGGCGCCGGATCATCGCTTCGCCGAAGACGATCACCGCGCCGAGCGCTGGGCTCCGCCTGAACTCCAAGCGCGCGTCGAGCAGCTCGAACTCTTGAAGCGCCTCGTGCGCGGCGAGGTTCACGGCTTGCGCTCCGCGGCGCTACGCTACGTGCTCGATCAAGAGGGCATCACGGCCGCCATCGTCGGGCCGCGATCCGTGGCCCAACTCGACGAGCTCGTGCGCGACATCGCCCACATCGAGGGCGCCGCGCTGCCGATCGAAGACGTCGTGGCCTTCGAGGCCCTCGCACGCGCGCGCGGGCTCCTCGACTGAGAGGGCTCCGCTACGGGCCGCGGAAGTTTGCGGGAGCCGGTCCGCTCGCCGCGCGGAGGAACGCCACGAGCGCGTCGCGCTCACGGTCCGGCACCGTGACGCCGAGCTGGTGCGTCGCCATCAGCTGCACCGCCGTCGGGAGATCGCCGATCGCGCCCTCGTGGAAATAGGGAGCGCTCTCGGCCACCGCGCGGAGCGACGACACGCGACGCGCACGCCGCGCCTTCCACTCCGCGTGCTCGCCCAGCGGCGCGTCACCGGGCCACGCGAGCGCGAGGCCGAGCGTAGCCACGACGCGACCGCCCAGCGCAGGGCCGTCGTGACACGAGACGCAGCCCCGCACGAAGAACGCGTCGAAGCCCTCGAGCTCTTGGGGCGAGAGTGCCTGCGCGTCGCCGCGGAGAAACGCGTCGAAGCGCGAGGGCGTCACGACGGTCTCGAGGTACGCGCCGAGCGCCTTGCCCGCTAGGCCGACGATCGAGCTCGCACCCTCGCCCTCCGGCGTTGGAAAGAGGCCGCGGAGCGCGCCACCGTAGGCCGCGTCGATCGCGACGTCGCGCGCGACCGGATCACGGCCGCTCGAGAGCGCAGAGACGTGCGCGGCGAGGAAACCGCGGAGCGAGGCCGTCGCGCCTTCGGAGCCGAAGCGCGCGTAGTGGCGCAGGTTCACGAGCGTGGGGACATCGAGGCGACCTTCGGCGCCGTAGAGCACCGGTGCGCCTGCGCCTGCGTGATTCGTCGGGTGGCAGCCGGTGCACGAGAGGCCGGCGCCGCCCCCAAGCTGCACGTCGAAGAACATGCGCCGACCGAGGGCCGCTCGGTTCATCGCGAGCTCATCGAGCGCCGGCGCTTCGACGGGCGCGAGGCCCTTGGCGCGGTCACGACGGACCAGATCCGCGTCACGGGACGGCACCCGCAGCGGGATCACCACCGGCTCGCCTTCGCGCCCAGACGTCTCCGCGGTGCCGTGACGCGAACAACCCGCGAGCACGAGCGCCGCCAGAGCGAGGCTTCGTGTCGCGGGCTGCGCACGCAAGCGCAGAGGCTTGCTCATGCGAGGAACGCGGGCGGCGGGATGGTCCGCTTCGTCGCTCCGCCGTGGCGGATGATGAACATCGTGCCCTTGCCCACCGTCGTGTGCACGTCGAGCTCGTAGCCCGCCTTCTCGATGTCCGACTTCACCGCCGCCATGCCGACGCCGCGGCCGCTGAT
>CAIOHM010000173.1 GCA_903858055.1 uncultured delta proteobacterium | reverse complement strand
GCGACGCCGAAGCCTCAAACGCTGGGCTTTTGCACGCCGCGCGCGGACGAAGTCGACGCGGTCCATGCGCTCGTTACGGAATGAGAACCGTGTCGCCCGTTTGGAGAACGAGGTTCTGCTGAAGCTGCCCTTGGTTGAGGACGGCGTCGTAGTCGAACGGAATGGAGCGCTCGCCCCGCGCGTCGCGACGCACGATGACGACGTGCTTCGACGTCGCGAAGCGCGTGAATCCGCCCGCCATCGAGATGGCTTGAAGCACGGTCACCGGGTGGTTCGGACTCAGCTCGCCGGCCCGCGCGACCTCGCCCATGACGTAGACTTTGTACGAGCGAACTTCGATGACCTGCACCGTGACCGGCGGACGATCTTGGTAAAATTTGTCGAGTTTTTGCTGAAGTTCAGCAGCAATTTCATCAACGCCTCGACCCGCTGCGGGCACCTCTCCCATGAGCGGAAGGGAGATGGCTCCGTCCGGGCGCACCGTGAGCGACGGTTGCGAGAGCTCTTCGCGCTTCCACACATTCACGCGAAGCACGTCGCCGGAACCGACGCGGTAACCGAGCGCGCGCTCCGCGGCCCAGTTGTATTTTACACGATCCACGCAGGCGCCGTTGGCGAGCGAGACTCCAACGAGAGCAATCGACACGTAGGCGCGCGGGGACAAAAATGGCATGCGCGCAGGCTACGTGGGAAGACGCCTCGGGAGAACCCCTCGCACGGAGCCAGCGAAATGCCCCGCGCGGCGCATGCGAAGACGGAACGAAAAAGGCGATGAGCTTTTGACCCATCGCCGCTTGATTCCGAGTGGGCGCTACAGGATTCGAACCTGTGACTTCAACCGTGTGAAGGTTGCACTCTACCGCTGAGTTATGCGCCCGAAGGGAGGACGGTGTGTAGCGAGGTCTCCGTCGCCGCGCAAGTGCAATTGGCGAGCGTTACCGCCCGGGCTCAGGGAGCCTCGAAGCGCACCCGCTCGCCGTGCGCGACGATCGCGCGGACACCGGCGGCAGGCACCACGAGGTCCTCCACGTCGGCTTCGCCCGTACGAAGGACCGTGAGCGCCTCGACCGCGCGCGTGCCGCCCTCGTACTCGAGGGTCACGAGCTCCCGCGAGCTGCTCGCCGGAAGGCGCAGGTCGAACGGCTCGCCCACGAAGGTGACGCGGCCGTGCTCGCGGTGCACGAGCCTCACGCGCGTCTTCGGCGCAAGCTCTCGCGCTTCCCGCGCTTGCACCGGCGACCCGACCCGCTGGATGCGCGTGAGCAGCCCGGCCCAGGTGTATTGCGAGACCCACTCGTCTTCGCAATAGCTCATGAAGTCGTGCGACCTCACGTTGAGCATGGTCGGCGTGCTGCGGTCGTAGCCCCAGAGCCCGATGGTCCCGTCGCGCTGCGGGAAGGCGCGATCTGAGCCCGAAACGCCACAAGGTGCGTGCTCGCGCCCGTGCTGGTGACCGACCTCGTGCACCATCGTCCATCCCGAGTCGATGCCCGTGAAGCCGACGCCGGAAGAGACGCGCGTGGAGCCGTCGGAGTCGTCGTCGACGACGTAGCCGAGGCCCGTCGTGCACCCGCCGCTGCAGAACGCTTCGAAGGTGGCTGCCGGCGCCACGAGGCCGTGGACGTAGACGCGGCCGGGCAGGTCTTCCTTGCTGCGGAGGTCGAGGAGGGCGTCGTTGTACGCCGAGAACGAGCCGCGCGTCGGGGCGTCGATGGGCTCGTGGATCGTGATGTTCAACTTCGTTGCAGGGTACACGCGTTCGAAGAGCGACCGGTAGAGCGCGATCTGCTTCTCACCCATGTCGGGGAGGCGGTTCGAGCGGTCCGCGACCCAGCGAAACGGTACGAGCATGAGCTCGAGGGACCCGGTCCCCTGCGAGGCGAGATCGAGCGAGCTTGCGTCACGTGGGAAGCGTGCGAGCTCGGAGGTCCCCTTCCCTTTGTCCGCGTCGGCGAGGACCACACGGAACTTCGTGCCTTCGCGGAGGTCCGTGGCTTCGAGGGGGACTTGCCAGGTGCTCGCGAGCGAGGGAACGGCGTAATCTTGCGGCGCGTGAGCCGGCGAGACGCGTACGAACTTTTCGCCGCCGGGCTCTTCGAAGATCGCGACGGCGACGATGTTCTTGCTGCGGGCGGAGGCCTCGCCGCTCAGGATGCCGCCCACGCGCAGCGCGGTCGGGTAGCCGCGCACGATGGGGGTCGCCGTGGTGCTTACGGCGACCTCGTTTTCGACGAGCGGCACCGCCAAGGCTTGGAGCGCCTCCACGCGCGTGAGCGTGAAGCCGCTCGCGAGGTACTGGTCGGGCGCCTCTTCGATGCTGGGGTCTTCGGCGCCGGAGCAGCCGAGGAGCGATGCGCTCAGAAAAAACGCTGCCGAGACCTTCGATTCACGCGTCGTCGTCCACATGTTGGGCGGCCTTCTCGATGCGGCGCCAGAGTTCGTCACGACCCGCGCCTGTCTCGGAAGAGAAGCCGATTACCGGCACCTTCGCCATGTTCTTGATCGCCTCGACCGCAGGCTTCTGCTTGGCGCGGACGATTTTATCGAGCTTGGTGGCGACCACGTGCACGCGACACGACTCCTTGGGGCGCGCCACGGCCATGAAGTCGAGGAGCTGCAGGTCGTCTTCTTCGATGCCGCGGCGCGCGTCGACGAGCAGAAAGAGCGCGCGCAGCGACGGGCGCTCGCGCAGGTAGTCCTCGATCATCGCGCCCCAGGAAATCTTCTCGGCTTTCGAGACCTTCGCGTAGCCGTAGCCCGGCAGGTCCACGAAGTGGAACTGCTTGTCGTCGCTGAGCTTCACCTGGAACACGTTGAGCGCCCGCGTGCAGCCTGGCGTGCCCGAGGTGCGCGCGAGCCCCGAGCGCTGCATGAGCGTGTTCAGCAGGCTCGATTTGCCGACGTTCGAGCGGCCCGCGAACGCGACCTCCGTCAGCGTGGGCGGCGGCATCTTGGCGACCGCGGGCACGCCGAGAACGAAGGAGGCATCGAGGACCTTCGGTCCGATTTGGTCTTTCTGCGGCGCGCTGCTCATGAGCCGCGGCTAGCACGTCGGCGCACGCGGCGCATGAGCGCTGCCACGAGCGGCGTGATCTCGGGCGAACGCAGCGCCACGGCTACCAGGGGAAAGACCGTCGCGAAGGCGAGCAGCGAGCCCATGACGAGCACCTGCGGGGAGGACGAAGCGAACGCGACGCGGGCGACGAGCGCCGCGGCGAGGGAGGCGCCGAGCACGCGGAGGGCCGAAGATGCGACCTCGGCGAGCTTCGGCGCGGCGTGGGTGCGAAGGAGCGCGCCGAGGAGCAGCAGGGCCTGCACGACCGACGAGCCCGCCACGGCCATGCTCACGCCCACATGGCCGAAGCGTGGCGTGAGCGCGAACGCGAGCGCGACGAACGCGAGCAAATCGAGGGCGGATACCGCGACGGGAACGCCCGTACGACCGAGCGCATGAAACGAGGCGACGAGCGGACGCACGAGCGCGACGGCCACGATGGCTCCGCCTTGCCACGCGAACGAGGCGGCGGTTTGCACGGCCGCGTGCTCGTCGAAGTTCCCGCGCTCGAAGAACACGCGGACGACGGGGAGCGCGAAGAACGCAGCGTACACGCTCGCGGGGATGCCGACGAAGAGCGTCATGCGGAGCGCGAGCGAGACCGTTCGTGCGAGGGCCTCGTGTTCGCGGCGTGCGACCAGCGCGGAGAGCGGGGGGAGCGCGGCGGGGGAGAGCGCGAGGCCGAAGATCCCCTGCGGCACGTCGCAGAGGCGCGAGGCCCAGAGAAAATAGCTCTGCGCTCCGGTCTCGCCCGCCGCGAGGAAGCGCGTCGAGAGGATGAGGTCGACCTGGTAGATGCCCATACCGACGGCCATGGGCGCAATGCGCCGCAGCACGTCGCGCACCTTCGCGTCGGAGAAGTCGATGCGGGGAAGATCCAAGTAACCGAGGCGCCGCAGCGCAGGCCATTGAACGAAGAGCTGCAGCAGGCCGCCCACGAGCGCGCCGACCGCGAGCACCTGGGCGCGTTCGAGGCCGAGCGGCGCGGCGATCGCGGGACCGGCGAAGGCGAACGCGACCATCGCGACGTTGAGCAGCACGGGCGCGAGCGAGACGAGCGCGAACTCGTGGTGAGACTGCAGCGCGGCCGCGCCGAGGGCGGCGCTCCCCATGAAGAAAATGTAAGGAAAAAGCCAGCGGGTCATCGACACCGTGAGCTCGAAGCGCCCGGGCTCGCCGTGGTGCCCCGCGGCGAAGAGCTCCGTGAGCGGCTCCGCGAAGACGACGCCCGCGAGGCTCACGATG
>CAIOHM010000172.1 GCA_903858055.1 uncultured delta proteobacterium | reverse complement strand
CGGCCCAGCGCACGACCTCTTCGGCGGCGTCACGACCGAGGTGCTGCGAGAGCTCCTGAATGCCCGTGGGCGAGGTCACGTTGACCTCGGTGAGCTTCTCGCCGACGAGGTCGAGGCCTACGAAGTAGAGACCGTCGCGCAGCAGGCGCGGCACGATGCTCCGCACGATGTGCTCCTCGTGCTCCGTGAGCGTGCACGGCTCCACGCGGCCGCCCACGTGGATGTTCGAGCGCAGGTCGTCACCGCGGGGGATGCGGTTGATCGCGCCGAGCACGCGGCCTTCGAGCAGGAGCACGCGCTTGTCGCCTTCGACCACGCGGGGCAGGAATTCCTGGACCATCGCGTAGCGCGCGCCCTCGTGCGTGAGCATGTCGACGATCGAGCGGGCGTTCTTGTCGGCGGTGGCGAGCTTGAGCACACCCGCGCCGCCGGCGCCGTCGAGGGGCTTGATGACCGCTTCACCGCCGACCTCCTTCACGAACGCGTGGATGCGGTCGGGCGAGGCCGTGACGAGCGTGCGCGGTGTGAACTCGGCGAAGTGCATCGCGTAGAGCTTCTCGTTCGCGTCGCGCAGGCCGCGCGGGTCGTTGACGAGAAGGGTCTCCCCGCGGGCGCGCTCGAGGAGCTGCGAGGCGTAGAGGTAGGCGCTGTCGAAGGGAGGATCTTTCCTCATGAAGACCGCGTCGACCTCGGCGAGCGCGAGGTCCGAGGCAGGTCCGAGGGCGAAGTGCACGTCGGCGTCGAAGACCTGGCACGGCTGCACGCGGGCGAAGGCGCGGCCGCGGTCGACGTAGAGGTCGCGCGGGTGGCACACGAGGGACTCGTGGCCGAGGTTCTGCGTGGCGCGCAAGAAAGCGAAGGTCGAGTCCTTGAATCGGTTGATGCGATCCAGGGGGTCCATCACGTAAAGAAAACGCATCGTGCTCTCCGTTCGCCTTCGCAGCGCCACTCGCAAGCTCGCCTCCGGTCTACCATGGCTCGTCTTTCCCGCGGCACTCCTCGCGCCGCTCGCAGGGGGAATCGCGCAGGGGGCAGGAGACCGCGGATCGCTGGGCGCGCGCTTCGCCGTGGCGACGGACTCGCCCCGGGCCTCGGAGGTCGCCATGACCGTGCTCGAGCGCGGCGGTGATGCGGTGGACGCGGCGGTGGCCGCGGCGACGGTGCTCGGGGTGGTGGCCCCTGCCGGCAGCGGTCTCGGCGGCGGCGGCTTCGCCCTCGTGTGGCGCGCCCGCGAGCGACGTGTGACGACCTTCGACTTCCGCGAGACCGCGCCCGCGGCCTTCGACGCGGCGGCCTTCGAGCGGCGTGCGCAGAGCTCCGCCGAGGAGAAAACCAAGACACGCGGCGCGCTCGTGGGCGTGCCGGGCGAGGTCTTGGGGCTCGCCACCTTGCACGCGCGCTGGGGCAAGCGCACGCTCGCGGAGGATCTCGAAGGTGCCGTGAAGGCCGCGCGCGAGGGCTTCCCCGTGGGCCGCTACCTGGCCGAGGCGCTGCGCGGCGACCCCTTCCGCGTGGCCGCGCACCCGACGCTCGGTCCGCTCTTCTTCGAGGGCGGCGCCGTGCGGGCGCGGTCGGCCGTCGTGACGCGCCCGGCGCTCGCGAAGACGCTCGAGCGCATCGGCGCCGAGGGGGCTCGTGCGTTCTACGAGGGCCCGATCGCCGAGCGGATCGTGGCGGCGGCGCGGCTTCACGGGTCGGCGCTCACCGTCGACGACCTGCGCGCCCGCGCGGTGGAGGAGCGCGCGCCGCTCGTGCGCACGTTCGGGTCGCGTGCAGTCTACACCATGCCTTCGCCCTCGGCGGGAGGCCTCATGGCCCTCGAAGCGCTCACGGTGCTGGGCGCGGACGCGACGAGCAGCCTCTCGAAGCTCGGGGCGGGCTCGAGCGCGGAGCTCCATGCGCTCGCGGAGACCATGCGCGGCGCGCTCGCCGATCGCCTGGTGTTCGTGGGCGATCCATCGACGGACATGCACGCGGCGGCGCGCCTCGAAGGGGCCCTCGATCGCGCGCGCCTCGAGAAGCGCGCGGCGACCTGGGCACCGAACCGTGCCCACGCGGCGATGGACGACGCGGCCCGCGAGCGCGGCACGAGCCACCTCGTGGTCGTCGACGCCGAGGGCAACGTGGTCTCGCTCACGACGACGATCAACGGGCCCTTCGGGGCGCGCATCGAGACCGAAGACGGCGTGCTCTTGAACGACGAGCTCGACGACTTCACGACGCGCGCGGAAGCCGAGCGTTTCCTGGGTGCGAATCTTTCTCCGAATCGGCCCCGGCCCCTCGCGCGGCCGGTCTCGAGCATGATGCCGACGCTCGTGCTCGAAGACGGCGAACCGGTGCTCGCGCTTGGTGGCTCCGGCGGGCGACGCATTGCGACCGCGTGCACGCAGGTGCTCCTCCGCGCGCTCGTGCGTGGTGACGACCCGGCCGAAGCGATCGCGGCGCCGCGCGTCCACGTGGGCGCGGGCACCGAGCTCCTGCTCGAGCGCGAGGTGCCGCGTGACGTGGAGAACGCCTTGCGCGCGCGTGGCAACGAGGTCGCGGCCGACACGATGAAAGCTGCGGTTCAAGCGGTGCGCATCACGCGCACGAACGGTGAGCGCACGCTCCACGCCGCCGCGGACCCGCGCAAGTACGGCCTCGCGATCGCGCGCTGAGCCACGCGGCTTTCAGAGGCCGAGCGTCTCGCTCTCGAGATTGGGGAGGGGGAGCAGCTCGACCGGGTTCCGCGCGAGGCGGTCGGCCAGGAGCGTGAGCGTGCGTGCGGTGCGTGTCGTGCCGAACCCGAGGGCGCTCCGGTGCGTCGTGGCCGCGCGAGACCCCGCGACCTGACGGGCCACCACCGCCAGCTCGGCCGAGTTCATGGCGACCTCGAGCTTCGATGCTTCCGCCACGAGCGCGTCGAACTTTCGCTCGGATTTGCCCCCCTTCTTGTGCACCCCGGAGGCGACCCGGTACGCGGCGCCGAGCACGAAGCGGATCGCGCGCTCGCGGTTTGCCTCGAAGAGCAGGTCGACGTCTTGGTTGGGGACGGCGACGTCGCGCACGTGGAGTTGGTCGTTGCTGTCGATGAAGAAGACACGCTTGTAGCCGTGGCGAACCCCGGTGGTTTTGCTCGAGATGGCGCTCATCTCGAGGGTAGGGGCCGCCTCGCTGCCCCTGTCGGTGTGGTCCGCGCCCGTACGAGCGGGGGCCGAGGTTACGTAGCGCACCCGGTCGCCGTTCCAGTTCGAGAGGTTCGCCTTGACCGCGAGCGCTCGGCCGCGCGCCGCGACCGCTCCCGTGAGGCTCGCTTGGACGACGTCGCCGTCTTCGTTGGCCTCGTAGACCGAGGTCGTGCGCGCACGGATGCGCGCGTAGACCCCCGCGCGCTTGAGCTCGCGCAGGAGGACCACCGCGGGGGACGTGGCGAGCGGATCCGCAGGGCCTGGGGGAGGGTTCGCGGCGTTCGCGGCGTTCGCGGCGTTGCCCGCGTTCCCGGCGGCCGGTGCGGGCGGAGCGGCGACGACCAGCGTTCCTCCCGCGGCCTGAAGCCGCGGAGCGAGCAAGTCGATCGCGCCCGCGCCCGAGACGTGGAGCGTGATGGCCAAGGGCGACAGCTCGTCGCCGAAGGGGTGCGCGGGGTTGCCGAGCTTGATCGCCTCTCCGAGGGTCTGCCCGAAGTCGACGAGGTCCCAGCCCCGCTTGGCGCCGCGCGCCCCTCCGAAGTTGAGGCGGTGCCCCTGCGCGTGGGAGACGATGACGAGCTTCGACCGCGCGGTGAGGCGACCGAAGAGGTTCGCGAGGCGCTTGTTCGCTCCGTGTGCTCCATCGTACGTCAGCGACACCTCGACGTAGGACGCCTTCGAGCCACCGTGCAGCTTCGCGACCGCGGCCTTGCCCCCGCCCACCGCCTTGGCCTCGCGGAGCACCTGGAGTTCGAACTCCTCGAGCGCGATCGCGTTGCGTGAGCGGAGCGCGCGCTCACGGAAGCCCGCGAGCTCCGCGTCGCCGACGTCGAGCGCGAGCACGACGATGAGATCGTGCTCCTGCCCGAATACGCCGTTCTCGGCGCTTTCGATGGCGACCTCCAGCTCCTGCTCGAGCGCCAACACCGTGTCGTCCATCGCCTTGAGCGCCGCGGCGCGGTCGACCGCGATGGTGTCGTAGGTTCGCGCGAGCGCAGCGCCTCGGTCCGTGAAGAGCGCATCGCGGGCTCGCGCCACGCGAGCTTCCTCGGCGGGTGACCTCGCCGAGACCGAGGACCGCTTCGCGCGCGAGCGATGAAAGACGTTCATGTCGTCGCGCAGCTGCTGCTCCGCGGCGGAGAAGGCGCGCGCCTGGTCGCCGAGGTCATCGACCTTCGTTTCGATCGCGTCGAGCTTCGCGAGCGCCGCTTGTTTTCGCGCAGCGAAGCCTGCGCGCTGCGCTTCGAGGCCTTGCACGGCCGCGTCGACCGCCGCGGGGCTTACACGTCCCGAGCGGAGCGTGCGCAGCGACGCGATCGCCTCGGCGATGCGGGCGTCGACGTCGATGGCCTGGAGCGCGGCGCGGTGTGCGTGCAGCATCGCGCCGAGATTGGATTGCGCGTCTTTGCCCACCGCCGACGTGCTCAGCTGGACGAGCGCCGTCGGCGCCGCGCGGAGGGCCGCGGCGTGGGCGCGAAGTTGTTCGGCTACCTGCGAGTGCTCGTAGCCCACCCACGTGACGTCGCTGCCCGGCGGCGGGGCCTGCGCCATCTCGGTGAGCGCCTGCGCGAGGGAGGCCGTGTCCGTGGCCTGCTCGAGCTTCGTGCGTAGGCCCAGAAAGTAGGCGAAGCGCTTGGCGGCGACGGACGGCTGCGTGGTGGACGGCAGCGCCTGGGCCTCGAGGTAGAGGAAGGCGATGAGCCGATCGCGGTTGGCCTCGAAGATGAAGTCGACGTTCGCGCTCGTCTTCGCGTCTGTGCAGTGGACGGCGCCCTGGGCGTTCCACTCGAAGATGCGCTTGGTGCCGGGCAAGCGTCTCGCGCGCCCGCTGGTGTCGTAGTCCTCGAGCGCGTGGTCTTTGGTCTCGTACGCCTTCCCCCACGCGCCCCCGGCGGGCGGCTGCCCGTTGAACGTCACGGCGGTCGGCGTGCGCGTCGCCGCGCCCTGCGGGTACCAGTACGTCGCGATGCCGGCCGTGCCGTTCGTGGCCCACGCGACCAAGTCCGTGGCGTGGCGCTTCTGCTGGAGGCCTGCGCGGCGCTCTTCGTGGAGGCCCGTGAGCCCGAGCGCCGAGATGGTTTGCGGTGCAGCGACGAACCCGAGGTTCGAGCCCGTGGCGATGGTCGTCGCATAGGCCTTCACGCGCGCGAAGACGCCGGTCGCGTGGAGCCCGACGAGGAGGCGGCCCGCCATTGCGGAACGCGCGTCGATCACGTTGCGGCTCCTGTCGACGAGCTCGCCGGTCGAGGCGACGCGGGAAACAGCGGCCACGTCGATGGCGCCGCCGCTGCAGGTCTTGAAGACGATTTGCAGCGGGGTCGTGTGGTCGCGGAACGGGTGCTGCGCGTTGCGCGCGATGGCCTCGCCGAGCTTCCGCGCGAGCGCGTCGATCGCGATGCTGACGGGTCTTCCGGCGCCGTTCGCATCGAGCGTGCGTTCATCGCTGCCCACCGTCGACGATCCGGGGCTGCCGTGCCCCCAGACGATCACCTTCGAGCGTGGCGTGAGCTGGGCGCAGAGGTCGTCGATGTCGCCGTCGAGCTGCTCGAGCGCGTCGGCGTTGAAGTTCACCTCGGCGTAGGCGTTGTGCGGGCGACCATAGAAGACGCCGTGCAAGACGTCGCCGCCGACGTCGCCACCCGCCCGCGTGAGCTCCGAGGTGCCCATCGTCGCGAGGCCGCGCTTGCGCTTCATGTGCGCGCGCATGTTCGCGATCTTGTGGTCGCGTTGATCGAGCGCGAGCACGAGGACGAAGTCGTGATCCGCCGATCGGAGCAGGCGCTCGGCTTCGGCCTCGGCGCGCGCGAGGTTCGCGGTCGCGGCGTTGCGCAGGTTCTCGAGCGCGGTCGCGTACATGACCTCGAGGTTCGGATCGGCTGCGAAGGCCTTGGCCTGGGGCTCCTCCCGGATCGCTTCGAGGATCACGTCCACCATGTCTTTCGCGGACTTCAGGAAGCCCGTCGCGACGGTCTTGGCTTCCCCCCACGCGGCGACGGCGCTCGTGATGGCGGCGTCCATGCGCGGCGCGCGCCCGGCCTCGAGCGCCGCGATCGGGTCGTCGAAGCGCGTCGGTGCGCAGGCGGCTCCGACCTCGCGCAGCGTGTCTTCGCAGTCTTGTCGAAGCGTTTCGAGGGACATGGGCCGGAGCTTACCGTGCCGGAAGCCGCCGCGCGATCTTGCCTTTGCTTACTCGCCCGCGACGTAGCGCACGAGCTCGAGGGCCTGCTGCTCGCTGACGTCGCCCGAGAGCGCGTAGCCGACGCCGTTGCGCTCGGTGACCGCGATGGGGAGACCCTGGGCGCGCGTGAGGTGCACCGGGTAGGCGCTGAAGGGAGCCGGAAGATCGGCGACGCGAGCGCTCAGGTGGATGCGGCGCGGGTCGAAGACGAGCACGCTCACGCGGCGTGTGGGTTCCTGCGCCGCGGCTTGGAAGGCTTGGCTGACGTGGGCGATCGGGCTCACGGGCGCGCTCGCGAGCTCGTAGCGCACGATCGCCGCGCGCTCTTTTTGAAAGGGCACGATGCGGGCGCCCACGAGCCTCGCGCGGTTCTGGGGGAAGTGCGGACGGAGCGGTACCCCCACGTAGGGCTCGAGGTTGCGCACCGTCTGCACGTCCGTGCCGTCCATGGGCAGCGGACGCACGTGCTCGGCCACGAGCTCACCGAGCACGTCGTCGTTCGCGGCGAGGTCGTCTTGGTTCGAGGAAAAACGCGGTGCGAGGAACCAGGCGGCGGCGGCGGCGAAGCCCGCGGTCACGAGGGTTCCGACGGCCACGCGACCGAGCGGCACGGTCTTCGCAGCGACCGGCGTGCGCGCGAGCTCGGCCTGCATCGAGGCGCGGAGACGAGCCTTCGCGGCGGAAGAGAGCGGCTCCCGCGTCGCGGCCTTCACCGAGCCCTTCATGGCGCGGCCGAGCATCACGCGCTCGTGGCAATGAATGCATTCTGCAATGTGCCGTTCGCCCTCGATGAGCGCGGCCGGCGCGAGCTCGCCGTCGATGAAGCTCTCGACGACGCGCACGAACGAGCGGCATTCTTGCGGCAGCGTGCTCACTTGGCACCTCGCGCGCGCTTCTCGCGGAATGCCTCGAGGCTCGTGGGAGGCGAGGACTCCGCGGCCTCGTGTGCCTGCGCTTCGGCGAGCGCCTCCGCCTTCGCGAGCCCGAGGGCGCGCCCCTGCTCGACCAGGACCTTTTGCAGCATTTTGCGGCCGCGGTGCAGGCGGCTCATGACGGTGCCTGGCGGTACCTGAAGCGCGGCGGCGGCCTCTTCGTACGAGAGCTCTTGCGCGTCGACGAGGAGCACGACCATGCGGAAATCTTCGGGGAGGAGGTCGAGCGCGCGCTCGATTTCGGCGCGCAGGAGCGACGCCACCGCGAGCTCCTCCGGGTCGCGCAGGTGGCGCATGGTGTCGGCGCTCACCCAGCCGTCGCTGATCGGGTCGACCTCGGGTCCTTCGAAGGTGGCGCGCTCGAGGCCCGCGCGGCGGTAGCGGCTCACCCACACGTTCGTGAGGATGCGAAAGAGCCACGAGCGGAGGTTCGTGCCCGGCGTGAACTGCTCGCGGCTCTTGATGGCCTTGAGGAGCGTCTCTTGCACCAGGTCTTCTGCGAGCGAGGCATCACGGCACATGCGCCGCGCGACGCCGTGCAGCGCATCGGCGTGGGAGAGGGCTTCGTCGAGGAAGCTGTCTTCGGACTTGCGGCTCGCGCGAAAGAACATGGCACCCGGGAAAACGCGGATCGCTTCCACTCTATTCCACGGGGCCCAAAAAGGCGAAGGGCAGGCTCGCCGCCCACCCTTCGTGTGCCTTCCCTGAGCGGAAGATCAGGCCTTGCCGTCGAGCTTCGCCTCGAGGGCCGCCACGCGCGCGCGCAGCTGCTTCACTTCTTCCTCGAGCTCCTGCCACGGCTTGAACGAGGCGCTCACCTGGCGGAGGCGGTCGTCGACGCGGTTCTGGAACTCCTCGAAAGTCTCGCGCGCCTGCTCGACGAGCTTCGGCGAGGTCTTCGCGGGCTCGGGCACGTGCACACGCTCTTCGGTCGCCGCGACGCCGAGATCCGGCTGGCTCTTGCGCTCACCGGGGATGAGGCGGCCGATGGGGCCTTCGCGGAGCTCGCTCAGCACCTTGCCCGTGCGCTGGTGGATGATCTCCTTGAGGGTCTGCAGCGGCACGCTTCGCGAGGCGTTCTTCTGCTCCTCGAAGATGATCTGCGCGAGGGTGATCTCCGTGAGATCTTCCTTCGAGTTGTTGTCGATGATCTGGACTTCCTGGCCCGCACGCACGAACTCGGCGATCTGCAAGAGCGTCACGTAGCGGCTCTCGCGCGTGTCGTAGAGCTTGCGGTTCGAATAACGCTTGATGACGCGACGGTTCGGGTCGGTCGGCGGCGTGCTCGGGGTCTGGGAAGGTTCCACGGTGGACTCGCGTAACGGCTGGTGATGGCAAAGCGCAAACCCAGCGGGGCCCGCCCTCCATCCGGACGCTGCAGGACTAGCACCATTCCGGCTCTGCCGAAGGGGTTTTTAGCGCACTGCGGCGAGGAGCCGCTCGAGCTCGCCTCGCTGCGTTACGCCGACGCGTCGCGCCCTGATGTTTCCCTCGCGATCGAGAAGAATCAGGGTCGGGAGGTTGCTCACCGAGAAGGCCCGGCCGGCGCTCCCGTTGCTGTCGTGCGCCACGACGTAGGAGACCTTGTGGCGCACGAGCCAGGACTCGACGTCTTCGGCGTCGTTGTCTTGCGAGATGCCGACGACCGTGACGCCTTCGGCCGCGTGCGCCTTCGCGAAGGCGTCGAGGATCGGCGAGGTCACGTTGCAGGGGCCGCACCAGGTGGCCCAGAAGTCGAGGACGACGATGCGCCCGCGGAGCGCCGCGAGGTCGACGCGCGCAGGGTTCGGGAGACCCTCGGGCGCGTTCGCGAGGAGAGCAGCGCTCACGTTGGGGGCGGCGCTGCCTTGCGCGAGCGTGCCCACGTTGCCCCCGCTTGCGCGAGCGACGAGGCGCGGCGCGAGGGCGAGCACGGCGAGGACCGCGAGCACCTGCAAGACGAGCTGGACGCGCTCGCGCAGCGAGAGGGCCGCGGTGCGTGCGCGCGGTCGCTTGAACGCGAGGAGGGTGCCCATGCGCCATGGAGTAGCGCACATTCGCGAGGGCGCGAAAGGTCACGCGCGTGGGGGCAGCGACACGGGGGTCGTCGAGACGGTGGACGAGCGCGGTGCCCGCTCGGCCAGGGGCAAACGAAGCGTGAACGCCGCGCCGCCGAGATCGCGGCTCCGTTCGACGGTGAGCGCGCCGCCATGCTCGACGACGATCTTCTTGGCGATCGCGAGGCCGAGGCCGTCGCCGTCCTCCTTCGAGGTCACGTAAGGATCGAAGACGCGCTCGCGCATGGGCTCGGGCACGCCGGGGCCGT
>CAIOHM010000171.1 GCA_903858055.1 uncultured delta proteobacterium | reverse complement strand
TTTTTCCCGCTCCATTCTCACCAAGCAGCGCATGCACGCGCCGCGCGGAGAAGACCGCAGAAACGTCCTCGAGGACGCGAACGTCGCCGAAACGGTGCGCAACTTCGCGCGCGGCAAGCGTGAGCTCACGTGCGGGTGTCGAAGCTGGGACGTCAGGTTCGTTCATGGGCGAGGCAAAAAAAAGAAACCCCCAAAGTCTCCTTCGAGGGTTCTACCGCGCATCATCGCAGAGCGAAACGCCACATGCGGCGTCGTGCCTATGCGGTGCGTGCGATGACGGGCGCGTCTTGGGTACCGAGCTTGCGCGGGGCGCCGCTCTGCTTTCCGGGCTGCGGAATCGCAGAGTGAAGGCGCGCTCCCGCTGCGATGGTTTCGCAAAGCTCGTCGTAGGGCAGGCCCGCGGAGGCCGCGATCTTCGGAAGGAGCGACGTGGCCGTCATGCCCGGGAGCGTGTTGACCTCGAGCACGTATTCGTTCTCGCCTTCGGTCACGAGAACGTCGACGCGGCAAGCGCCGGTGCACTCGAGAGCCTCGGCTGCGCGCTCGGCAATCGTCATGACGTTCTTGAGCCGCGTGGCCGCAATGCGTGGCGGCAAGATGTACTCGGTCGCGCCCGCCGTGTACTTCGAGTGGTAATCGTAGAGGCCGCTCTTCGGAGCGATCTCGATGCAGCCGAGCACGCGGCCGTCGAGGATCGCGACCGCGATCTCTTTCGCCGACACGAAGCGCTCGATGAGCACGTGGTCGTCGATCGCGAGGGCGACGTCGACACCGGCCGTGAGCTCCTCCATCGAGTTCGCCTTCGCGAGACCCACGGAAGAACCTTCGCTGCGCGGCTTCACGATGACCGGAAAGCCGAAGGTGCCGTGGAGGTCTTCGAGCTCGGCGCGCGTGCGGCGGCTCACGGAGTAGTAGGGCGGCGTCGGCACGTTGTGGAGGCGGAAGAGCTCCTTCGCCTTGAGCTTGTCCATCGCGAGCGCGGACGCGAGCACGTTCGAGCCCGTGTACGGGATGCCCATGAGCTCGAGGTAGCCCTGCACGCAGCCGTCTTCGCCGCCGCGACCGTGGAGCGCGAGCACGACGCGATCGACCTTGGCCTCACGGAGCAGCTCGTCGATCGAGCGCGCGTCGGCACCCCAATCGATGCGCACGACCTCGTGCCCGCGACGCTCGAGGGCGTCCGCCACGTTCGAGCCCGTCTTCAGAGAAACTTCGCGCTCTGCACTCACGCCACCCATCAGCACGCCGATGCGTCCCAGCTTCATGTTTGCCTCTCGTTCGATGTCGTTCGCTTCGACCGGCGTGGCCACTTCTCGCGTCATGGGCTCGAGCCCTAGCAAGCCTCCGTGGCCACCGTCGCGTTCCTCAAGCAAGTGCGTCGCATAAGCGATGGCCGAGCTTCACTCGTGTGCCACGAAGCCACAACAAATCGACGACGGTGACGGTCACCATGTCGCACACGGGCGTCCATGTGGGTCCGCGTTTACGGCACTTTTTCAGCAATTTGCCCCAATGCATACGTCGCGCATACACGGGCACGATGATGGCCTTCCCGAAACCCGTCGTCGCGCTCGCGCTCCTCGTCGGCTCGAACGTTTTCATGACCTTCGCCTGGTACGGGCACCTTGGGAGCCTGCGCGATCGCCCCGTTTGGGTCGCGGTGCTCGTGAGCTGGGGCATCGCGTTCTTCGAGTATTGCCTTCAGGTACCCGCAAACCGCATCGGCTATGGCGCGCTCTCGCTCGGCCAGCTCAAGGTGGCGCAAGAGGTCATCACGATGTTCGTCTTCATCGCCTTCAGTGCGCTCTACATGAAGAGGCCCGTGAGCCGCGATTTCCTCTACGCCATGCTGTGCATGGGCGCGGCCACGTACTTCATGTTTCGCGAGAAGGCGGCGTGACGCGCGCGCGTCAGCCTTCCACTTCGACGAGCACGGCGGTGATGTTGTCTTTGCCGCCGCGCTCGTTCGCGAGAGCGATGAGTCGCGTCGCGGCTTCGTCGATGCCGAGCGCCACGATGGGCTCGAGGTCGCCGTCGCGCAGGTACCCGTGGAGCCCGTCGCTGCACACGAGGAGCCGATCGCCGGGACGCAACGGGACGACGCGCGTGTCGACCTCGACGTAGTCGTGGTTGCCGACGGAGCGCGTGATGACGTTCTTCTTCGGTGACTTCTCGGCTTCTTCCCTCGTGATGAGGCCAGTGCGCAGCTGCCAGTTCACGTAGGTGTGGTCTTCGGTGAGCTGGTGCGCCTCGCCGTCGCGGACGAGGTAGATACGGCTGTCGCCGACCTGACCGGTCACCGCGAAGCCGTCGTGGACGAGGAGCGCGCTCATGGTGGTGCCCATGCCGTTCTTCGACGCGTCGAGCTGCGCGATGGAGTGAACCATGTACGTTGCAGCCTGCACCGAGCTCTCGAGGAGGCGGCTAACCGCGTGAATCGCCGCCGGCTCGCGACCGTCACCGAGCATGGGCAAGCTCGGAACGCCGCGCTTCACCATGCCGAAGATTTGATCGACCGCCTCGGCGCTTGCGACCTCTCCCGCCGCGTGACCGCCCATGCCGTCGGCCACGAGGTAGAGGCGAAGCGCGTCGTCGTTGAGGAACGCGTCCTCGTTATGCTTGCGCTTACGACCGACGTCGGTGAGGCCGACGCTCCGCACGCGCAGGGGGGATCCGGTGCCAGACATCGACGGAGAGACTAACAAGATCTCGCGCGGCGCGGCACGAAACCTCGGAAACGCACGCAGTCAGCGGCGAACGCGCTGCACCTGGCGCTGCACCGCTCCGGCCTTCTCGGCGAGCTTGCGCGCCTCGCGCTCGAGGAGCGGG
>CAIOHM010000170.1 GCA_903858055.1 uncultured delta proteobacterium | reverse complement strand
GCGCTTGCGGGGCGGCCTGAGGCACCGGCGGGGGCGCAGGAGGAGGTGCCACGGGGCGCGCGGGACGAATGGCCGGCGGCGCGGCGATCGGGCGGAGCGTGCCCGTGTTGCCCGCGATCGGGTTCTCGGTGGTCGCCGTGGGGAAGGGCGTGCGAGGACCCTGCTGACGCTGGCGAATGTACTGCTTCATCGACTCGTTCACGAGGTAGTCGACGCTGCACTCGAGCTCGCGGGCGAGCTGCTCGAAGGACTCCCAGAGCACGTCGCGGCATTGGAACGTGCGCATGGACTTCTTGTTCGGGTCCGTGGACATCGCTGAGTCTTCCTGAAGCAGAGAACGTTGGAATGCAGGTGCGAGGCAGGCCTCACCGGCGATACGCCCCCATGTCGCGCGGCGAGGCAGAACCGCGGGCCTTCGCGCGTGCGAGGACCCGCGGCAGAAGCGTCAGTTCGAGGTCATCGACGGGATCACGCAGAACGTGACGAAGTCGCCGATGGTGGCGACGGTCTTCGACTCGGCCTTCGGGTCGCCCGCCGGGAAGTCGCACACCCAGCCGCACTCGTCTTCGTCTTTGCACTTCGAGACCGGGGTCTTGTCGCCCTCGAGCGGCTTGAGCAGCGGGATGTCCGCCTTCTTGCCCTCGTAGAACGCGCCGATCGCCGCGAGGCGCGAGCCCATGGAGCCCGCCCCAATGTGGCGCTTGAGCACGTCGATCGGCTTCTCGGCCTTCGCGCCCTTCGGCTCGATCTTGCGAATGAGGTCGCCGTAGGTGAACGCCTCGCCCATGCCCATCGGGGTCGCGGCGGAGGCGGGCAGGTGCGCGAGGAACTCCTCGATCTGCGTGGAGTCGAGGCTGCGGAGGAGCACCTGCGCGGAGACCCAGCGAATCTTCCAGCGCTTGTTGTCGAAGAGCGAATAGAGCTTCTTCTCGACTTCCTTCTTCGGCAGCTCACCGAGGCGCGCGAACGCGAGGTCACGCACGGAGTCGGGGGTGTCGTCGCTCTTCGCGATGTCGAAGAGCTTGTCGGCGTCGGCACCCTTGAGCTCCGCGCCGTGACCTTCGAGCGAAGCGAGCGCGGCCTTGCGGCGGTTCTCGGGCTTGCTCTTCTCGTGCGCGAAGTTGAGCGCGAACTGCGCGGCTTCGAGGCCGCCGATCTTCTTCATCGCGCCGAAGAGCTTCTCGAGCTCCTGGTCGCGGTACATCTCGACCTGCTTGGCGAAGACCTCGGCGTTCGGCTTGTAGCCGCTCTTCTCGTTCGCGCGCTTCACGTCCTCTTTGCCCGTCTTCTCGAACCAGTCGTTCGAGTCGACGTGCGAGGCGATCTCGACGAGGCGCTTCGAGGCCTTGCCCTTGGTCTCGGCCGAACCGATGTCCGCGACGAGGGTCGCGATGCGGTCGAGCTTGGTGGAGCGGTCGTCGAGGAGCTTCGGCAGCTCACGCACCGCTTCCGGGCCCACGAAACGCGCGATTTGCTCGATGCCGTAGAGCTGCGAGGCGATGTCGACACGGTTCTCGAAGTCCGTCTGCACCCACTTCGCGAGCGCTGCGACGAGCTTCTGGCGCGAGCCTTCTTCGTCTCCGACGAGCGACGGCTCGTGCGAAACGAGGCCGAACGCGGCGTCCTTGAAGGGGACGGACGGATCGGGCGGGCGCGTACCGTCGGCGTTCTTCGCGGGCGGCTCGGCGCCCATGGCGTCCACCATGCGCTGCACGAGGCCCGCGGTGACGACTGCGCGTTCGCTGTCGCTGAGCTCCGCAAGCGTCGCCAAGAGGTTGTCGATGCCGATGCGCTTGCCCGATCGCGCCTTCATGCGGATGAGCGCCTCGGCGGCTTCGACGCGAAGCTCGGGCTTGTACTTCGCGTGCTTCACCACGGCCGCGAGCTTCTCAGGCCCGCGCTCGGTGGTCTCCCAGCGCTTCACGTCGGATTCGGTCACCGCGCAGCCAACGGCGCTCCCCCCAACCGCGAGCGCTCCGACCAGGGTCGCGACCCGAGCCATCGACCCCTTGCGCCCACGCATCTGCCTCTCGTTCGACATGCCTTGCTCCACCTTTGCGGACCCGCTCTTCTAGCACCCTCCGCGCTTCGGCCGGAACTTCGCGTGCATCGGCGGGTGGTCTTTCCCGCAATTTGCCAAACCGTAGGCGAACTGGTTACCCTGTAGGATAACGATGCGAGCCCCAGCCTTTCTTCCGACCGCGATGCTCCCGGCCGACACGCGCTCCGCCGCAAAGGCGACGACGCCCGCTGCCGCTCGTCGCAAGCGCGAGGTGCAGGCGCTCCTGCTGTGCGCATCCGCGGTCTTCGTGCTGCTCGCGCTCCTGTCGTTCGAGGAGTCGCTCGAGGGACCCGGCAACTGGGCCGGCGGCGTGGGGCATGGGGTCGTGGCGCTCCTCGTCGACGCGGTGGGCGTCATGGCCTGGCTCGCTCCTCTCGAGCTCGTGCTCGTGGCGCGGCCGCTCCTGCGACCGGTGCCCACGATGCCCCTCGGCCTGCGCATCGGCGGCGACGTGTTGCTCGCGGTGGTGGCCGCCTCGCTCGTGCAAGTGCTCCTGCCCGAATCCGTCGTGTTCGGCACGCACGGCGCGGCGGGCTCGGTGGGCGAACTCTTTGGTGAGCTCGCGCGCGCGCTCTTTTCGACGGCGGGCTCGGTGCTCGTGGGGCTGTCGATCCTGGGGCTCTTGCTCATCGCGCGCACGGGGTTCTCGTTCATCGCGTTCGCCGATCGCGTGACCGAATGGACCCTCGCGCTTGGCCGCACGCTCGCCGCGCTCGCCGCGAAGACGCGCGCGGCCTGGCAGGCGTCGAAGGCGCTCGCGGAGGAGCCGACCGCCACGCCCACGATCGTCGCTCCCCACGACGACGCACTCGTGGTCGCCGATCGCCTGAGCGACGAGCCGCTGGTGATGCCGCCCGTCGTCGGTCTCGTCGGCCCGGTCGTGACGAGCGGGCCGACCATCGTCACCACACGCGTGATGCTCGACGCCCTCGCGAGCGCGCCCGTGGAGGCGCCCGTGGAAGCGAGCGTCGAGGCCGCCGACCAAGAGAAGAAGCCGAAGCGCCGCTCGCGCAAGAAGAAAGTCGAAGAGCTCGACGAGAGCCTCGCCGAGGAGCCGATCGCGAGGGCGCTCTGCGACGAGCCCGAGGTCGCCGAAGAGCCGGAAGCATGCGATGCGGAGGCGGACGGTCACGACGAAGAGGCCATCGAAGCGCTCCCGACGATCGTCGACACCTCGTCAGCGCTCGAGGTCGAGGTCGCGCGACCGCGCACCCAGCTGCCGCTCTTCGTGCCCGCAAAGAAGCCCTTCGAGCTGCCCGCGCTCGAGATGCTCGCACAGGCGAAGGCCGGCGAAATGCACGTCGACAAGGACTCGCTCTTCCGCAACGCCGACCTCCTCGTCAAGACGCTCGGCGACTTCAAGGTGCAGGGCAAGGTCGACGACATCCTGCCAGGGCCCACGGTCACGACGTACGAGTTCTCACCCGACGCAGGCACGAAGGTCTCGAAGGTCGCGGGCCTCGTCGACGACCTCGCGCTCGCGCTCGCGCGCAAGGTCCGCATCGTCGCGCCGATCCCCGGAAAGAACCGCATCGGCTTCGAGCTCCCCAACGACAAGCGCGTGCCCGTCAACCTGCGCGAGCTCGTCGAAGACCGGCGCTTCCAGAGCATGGACGCCCCGCTTCCGGTCGTGCTCGGCCGCGACATCGTCGGCGCGCCGCTCTACGCCGACCTCGCGTCGATGCCCCACGTGATCGTCGCCGGCGCAACGGGTGCGGGCAAGAGCGTCGGCCTCAACGTGATGCTCACCTCGCTCCTCTACCGCCGGTCGCCCGAGCAGCTTCGCCTGCTCATGATCGATCCGAAGGTCGTCGAGCTCGCACCCTTCGATCGCATCCCGCACATGCTCCTGCCCGTCGTCACGGACATGAAGCAGGCGTCGCTCGCGCTCAAGTGGGCCGTCGACGAAATGGAGCGCCGCTACCAAGCGTTCGCGGACGCAGGCACGAAGAACATCTCGACCTTCAACAACTGGTGCGAGCGCGTGGCCCGCGGCGACGCGCCGAACCCGAACAAGAAGGTCGTCGTCGGCATCGATCACAACGGCCTGCCCGACGAGGCGAAGCCCCTCGACGACCAAGAGGGCGTGGCGCCGCTCCCCGAGAAGATGGCGCACATCGTGATCGTCGTCGACGAGTTCGCCGACCTCATGATGCAGCAGGGCAAGGAGGTCGAGACCTGCATCGCGCGCCTCGCGCAGAAGGCCCGCGCCGCCGGCATGCACGTCATCCTCGCGACGCAGCGCCCCTCGGTCGACGTCATCACGGGCATGATCAAAGCGAACTTCCCGACGCGCATCGCGTTCCGCGTCTCGCAGAAGGTCGACTCGCGCACGATCCTCGACGAGCAAGGCGCCGAGCACCTCCTCGGCAAAGGCGACATGCTCGTGAAGCTCAACGGCACCAACGACACGAAGCGCGTGCAGTGCCCGTGGGTGAGCGAGGAGGAAGTGCAGGCCATCACGGACCACCTCCGCGCCCAAGGCGAGCCGGTCTACGACGAGAACATCCTCAAGCCGCGCGACGAAGACGGCGACGACGACCGCGACCAAGACGCCGACGACGAGACCGACTCGATGTACACGGAGGCCGTGCGCCTCGTGCTCGAGACGCGCCGCTGCTCGACCTCGTGGCTTCAGCGCAAGCTCGGCCTCGGCTACAACCGCGCGGCCCGCATCGTCGAATGCATGGAACGGCGCGGGGTCGTGGGCCCGCCAAACGGCTCGAAAGACAGGGATATCCTCCTTTCTCCTTGACGTTCCCCCTGGCGCGCTAAAGTTCCGCTGCGTCCGTGCCGCTTGTGCATGGTGCACGCGACATGACGAACCGCCACCTTGCTTCGGTCCCGCACGAGCCCCCCCTCTCCCTCGAGGAGACCGGTCGCCGTCCATGCCTCGGCAAGGTCGATCTCGAGGCGGCAGCGCACGATCGCACGAGCTTCATCGGGCACCTCGCCGGGCTCGTGCGCGAACCTGGGTGCCCCGCCGAGGCCCGCGACGCCGCGATGACGCTCATCGGTTGGCTCGCGCGGCGCATGCCCGGTGAAGCCGCGCACGCGGTCGGCGCGACGAAGGCCGCGGACGCGTTCGATCGACGCAAGACCCGCGCGTGAGCGAGACCTTCGACGAAAGACCTCCGCGCACCACGGCACGCGCGCAAAACGAAGAGCCCCCTCCTCGCGGAAGGGGCTCTTGGCGTTTTGGGGCTCGGCTGCGCGATCAGCGCTTCTCGAGCGGAACGTAGTCGCGGACGGTGGCGCCCGTGTAGACCTGGCGCGGACGGCCGATCTTCATGGTCGGGTCGTCGACCATCTCCTTCCAGTGGGCGATCCAGCCGGGCATGCGGCCCATGGCGAAGAGGACCGTGAACATGTCGGTCGGGAACCCGAGGGCGCGGTAGATGATGCCCGAGTAGAAGTCGACGTTCGGGTAGAGCTTGCGCTCGACGAAGTACGGGTCGCTGAGGGCCGCCTCTTCGAGCTGCTTCGCGATGTCGAGGAGCGGGTCTTTGACGCCAAGCTTCGCGAGGACGTCGTCGGCGGCCTTCTTGATGATCTTCGCGCGCGGATCGAAGTTCTTGTAAACGCGATGACCGAAGCCCATGAGCTTGAAGTTCGAGTTCTTGTCCTTCGCGAGCGCGACGTACTTCTTGACGTCGCCGCCATCGCGCTGGATCGCGCGGAGCATCTCGATGACCTCTTGGTTCGCGCCGCCGTGGAGAGGGCCCCAGAGAGCGTTCACGCCCGCGGAAATGGTCGCGTAGAGGTTCGCCTTCGACGAGCCCACAAGGCGCACGGTGCTCGTGGAGCAGTTCTGCTCGTGGTCCGCGTGGAGGATC